>CAZDBC010000137.1:0-7990 GCA_964503295.1 uncultured Kiloniellaceae bacterium
CACACCACGGCTGACATCGTTGTCGTCGGCGAGCAGAATCCGCCGGCCCGTCAGAGCGTCGGTCAGAGCGACGCGAACAGTTTCGTCCTCGTTGCGCTGCGCCGTCTCGGCCCCGGTGGCGGGACGGCCGAAGCGCGCCGTGAACCAAAAGCGGCTGCCCTGCCCTTCCACGCTGTCCACGCCGATGCGCCCGCCCATCATGATCACCAGCCGGCGACAGATCGCCAGGCCAAGTCCGGTTCCGCCGAATCGCCGGGTGGTGGAAGCATCGGCCTGGGTGAACTCGTCGAACAGTTTAGCCTGCGCCCCGGCCGGGATTCCGATCCCCGTATCCGACACCTGAAACAGCAGTTCGATTTCGTCGTCATCGGCCTGCCTGCAGATCACTTCAAGCGCGACGCCACCATGCTCCGTAAACTTGACGGCGTTGCTGAGCAGGTTGAGCAGCACCTGCCGCAGACGCCCGCCGTCCGCCAAGAGCCGGTCGGGCACGGCGGGAGCGACGTAGGCTGCCAGTTCGATGCCCTTGTCGTGCGCGCGACCGGCGAGCAGATCGATCGCCCCCTCGACGAGCGGCGCAAGCTCGACCGGTCCGATGTCGAGCTCCAGCTTGCCGGCCTCGATCTTGGAGAAGTCGAGAATGTCGTTGATGATGTCGAGCAGGGCCTCGCCCGACTGCTGGATTATGGTCGCGAACTGACGCTGCTCGGGGGAGAGTTCACCGTCGAGAAGCAGACCGACCATGCCGAGCACACCATTCATCGGCGTGCGAATTTCGTGGCTCATGGCCGCCAGAAACTGGGACTTGGCCAGGTTGGCCACCTCGGCCTCCTCCTTGGCACGGCGCAGGGCCTCTTCGTGGCGCTTCAGCGGCGTGACATCGTCGTAGGTCAGCATATGGCCGCCGTCGGCCAGCGACCGGCACTGGTGCAACAATATCCGGCCGTCCGGCAGCCGGATCTCGATCGGACCGTCGGTGCCGCGCCGGATCTCCTGCAGCCGTCGTTCGACGAAGTCATTCCAGTCTTCATCGGTCATGTCGTGGAGACCGCGTGACCGTGCCAACTCGAAATAGTCCTGCATGGGCCGCGGCTGCGCGGCAAAGTCCTCCGGAATTCTCCACATCTCCCGGAACGCCCGATTGGCAATGCGCACGGTCAGCTCGCCGTCGACGAAAACGATCCCGTAGTCGATTGCTTCGGTGACGGCATAGAACTCGTTCAGGATGCGGTCTTTTTCACTGTTGGCGGCCGCTTCGCGCTGCCGGGCCGAGACTTCGGCATTCTCGGCCTCGACCTTGGCCGTGATATCGGTGCCGATTCCGCGATAGCCCGCGAAGTTTCCATGTTCGTCGAAGAACGGCCGTCCGCTGACGGACCAGTGACGTGCCCGCCCATCGGATCCGATGTTCGTGTAACGGAAATCGGCAAAGGCGCGCCGCGCCGCCAGATCCGCCAGATGGCGATCCCACTCGGCCGGATCGACGGCGGCCTCCGCGATCAGGTCCTCGCGCCGCTTGCCGAGTACGAAGTTGCGGTCGCGCATGCCAGTGACCTGGCACCAGCGCTCCGAGAGATAGGTGAACCGCAGGGCGGCATCCATTTCCCAGAACCAGTCCGAGGCGATTTCGGCGAAATCCTCGAAGCGGCGCTCGCTGTCGCGCAGCGCGGCCCGCGACATCTGGTGCTCGGTGGTATCGCGCAGGATACCCACGACCGCCTCGGTTCGGCCGCTGCGGTCGAGTTCGCAGCGCCCCTCGACCTCGAGCTGCCTGATCGCGCCGCCCGACAGAACGAAGCGGCCGTCGAAGCGAAAGTGACCGTTGCGCTTCAGGGCCAGCCGGCAGGCCGTCTCGAACCGCCGGCGATCGTCCGGATGACAGAAATCCACGATCGCAGCCAGAGTCGGTTCGATCGCGTTGGGCGCAAGGCCGAGCAGCCGATAGACCTCGTCCGACCAGTAGGCGCGATCCTCCTCGGCAAGCCAGTACCACTGGCCGACCCGCGCCATGCGTTCGGCAGACTCGAGCAGGCGTGCCCGCTGGTACATCAAGGGTGTTGGCTTCGCACCGGCCATCGCGAACTTCTTTTTGCGCCTTGCAGTGGAGAAAGTCTGTCGCCATCCGCTTAAGAACGCATGAACAGGCCCACTGGCCGGGTCATCGATCCAGTAGTCGGCCCGGGGGCGTCAGTATTCGCTGGTGAATACTGCAAGAACTACGAAGATCGACAACGGCCAGAAAGGCGAGAACCTCGATTCCCCCCATGGGGAGGACGCGACGGATTCGCCCCCGCCACGAAACGATTCCTTTACAACCGCGCAGGCAGTTTGCGATTAAGGCTACCGATACCGGGCCGCTAGAGGGCGGTGCGAGTCGGGGAGAATCGCAGGGGAGCCGGTCATGTCACTTGATTCACGTTGTGCCCTGAGCCGCCGCAGCCTTCTGGTCGCGGGTTTGGTTCAGCTGTCGGTACTAACGCCCGTCGGCCGGTCCGCGCTGGCCGCCCTTCCCATGCGTCCCTTGCGCCTGCACCTCGACAATCTGCACACAGGCGAGAAGATCGACTGCGTGTTCTGCGAGAACGGCCGGTTCCTTCCCGATGCGCTCGCGGAGATCGACTGGGTGATGCGCGACTGGCGGACCGATGAACAGCGGCCGATCGACCGCAAGCTTCTGGTTCTGCTCGACGAGTTGCACGGGCGCATGGAGTCGCGTGCGCCTTTTCACCTGATTTCCGGTTATCGGTCGCCCAAGACCAACGCCATGCTCGCCAGCGCAAGCAACGGCGTAGCCCGCAAGAGCCTGCATGTCCTCGGCAAGGCCGCCGACATCTCGCTGCCGGACCGCCCGCTTAAGTCACTGCGGGAAACCGCCCTGGCCATGCAACGTGGCGGCGTCGGCTTCTATCCAAAGAGCGGCTTCGTTCATGTGGATACGGGGCGAGTCAGGTTCTGGTAAGTCTTCGCTTCGGCGCTGCTTGCGCCTGGCGCATGGGGGCTCCTGCTCGCGCCGCGAGCCCTAACGGCTTCTTGACTCTCGCGCGATAGCCTCTCCGGCTGCGCAGCGTCGCCGGGCCGCGGCCCTACGCACCGTTCGAAGCCACCGGAGACGGATCATGCCTCTGGCCCTTCAATGCCGGCGCGCCACCGCGGCGGCCGCCTTCGCGACGCTCGTGTCCGCGGCCCTGCCCGCGACATGGAATCCGGGCGCTGACGCCTCGCCGTGGGACGACCCGAGATGGCGCGACAGCAGCCGGACCATGCAGCTTTACATATGCGGGTCGCCCGACACGCGCGCCGAATGGTGCGGCGACCTCGCCGACTATCGGCTCGCCTACCATATCGTCGAGTACGACGAGCCCTTCGGGCCCCCGATGCCGCCCGAGTTGGCCCGCTGGTACGCCCTGATCGAGCGGGGAAACCTCCAGACCGCCAGTCCCGCCGATATACGGCTGATCCGCAAACGGGCCGAAGCGGAAGCCGATCCGCTGGCCATGGAAACGCTCGGCTATCTCTACTTCAACGGCATCGGATTGGGCCGCGATCTCGCTCGGTCTTATATCTGGTACGCACGGGCCGTGCTTGCCGGGCAGAGGGAGGCGGCAGCGAACCGCGACCTGGTCTGGGCGCTTCTGGTGCGGGAGAACCCCGTTGCTGCGCGCCGGCTGGTCAAGCGTTTCAGCGCGCCGGCGGAATCGAATCCGACGACGGTCTCCTCGGCATCAGGGGATCGCAGCTCATCCGGCTCGGAGAGTGCGGAAAGCGGAACAGGCCCCGTTCAAGGGGCCGAACGGCGCTAAAACGCGTTGGCCGCCCGCGGCAGGTAGTATTCCAGGGCGCGCGGCAGGACGGAGAGCACGTCGTCGATCAGCCTTCCCTGCGCCATAGGCGCCCAACCCGCGTCGAAGGCATAGTACCAGCCTTCCGCCTTTCCGAAGGCGAGCAGGACCTGCTCGCAGCGCAGGTCGAGCAGGACGACAACGATTTCTCCGCTATCGGTCTGGACCGGCATGCAGGCCCCTGCCAGACCCTGCTCGACCATTTCGTAGCCGTTGTGAAGAAAGACGGTCAGATCCGCCTTGGTCAAATCGCGGTGGCCGATCGGTATGACAGACACGGATAGCTTCTCCCTGCTGGCGTCGCCGCTCATCCCATTGAAACCGGGAATGATCACCAGCCGGTAAAAAGTGCTGAACAGGACGTTAAGGACCGCGCTCTCGGCTGCCTCCGGAGTCGCCGCTTGCCGGCCGACAGGTGTTGGGGCAGATTTTCGCGCAACCGGCGAGAGCTCGTTGCCGACTCTCCGCGCTCTCGCCGGGAAAGGGACCGTCCACTTCAGACCCGATTCGAGACCATGCCGCCAGTCCCCGACCTTCGCTGCCCGAAGCCGTTCCCGGCGCGGCCGCCGGCCCGGGGCCGGCGTCTGCTGGCGGCCCTGACCTTGGCCGCCGGCCTGTCGTGGCCAGGGCTTCCGGCGCTGGCCGATTTTGACTCCGGCGTCGCCGCCTATTCCCGCGGCCAATACGCGGAGGCTTATCGCCTGCTCGAGCCGCTGGCCGAGGCCGGCGACCCGCAGGCCCAGACCTATCTCGCCGAGATGCTGCGATATGGAGACGGGATCCCGACCGACTACAAGCGCTCCGCCTACTGGTACGAGCAGGCGGCGCAGCAGGGCCACGCCGAGGCGCAGTCCATACTCGGGCTCTACTACAGCGAAGGCATCGGAGTCGAAAGGAACTACGAGACCGCTTTCGAGTGGTTTTTGAAAGCCGCCAGGCAAGGCGACGCAAACGCCCAGAACAGTCTCGGATCGCTCCTCAAGAATGGACTGGGCGTGCCCGAGGACGAGGCCGCAGCCTTCGAGTGGTACCGAAAAGCCGCCGAACAAGGCCATCCGATCGCGCAGAAAAACGTCGGTCGCGCCTATGAACGCGGCCAGGGCACGCGGATCGATCCCGTGCGGGCCTACGCCTGGTTCAAAGTCTCCGCCGAGCGCGGCTACAAAGCCTCGCGGAGCCACTTGAGTTTTCTCCTGCCCAACATGACCCGGTCGCAGATCGAAGAGGCGGAGCGACTGGCGGCCGAGATCTCGGCGCGACTGCCAGACTAGGCCAGTTGCGGACCCCGGAGCCCTGCTCGAAGGCGAGTCAGGATCCGGAACAGATGGATCGTGACCGGAAGGCATGGTCAAGATGCCGCCGACCGTTGAATTTATCGCTATTTCTCAATGATCTAGCAGGAGACGCACTTAACGCTTGAGCAAGCATTCTGGCCCAGAATGTCGGACCCGAGGATCCAGTGACGACGTGATGGAGGTCAGCCGTGCTCAAGTACGACGTGAAGCTCAACCTCGATGACGAGGAGCATCGGATACACCTGCAAGTCTATCAGCAGGTCGAAAGCAGCGAAGCGGATAGTCCGGAGGAAGTGGTCAAGCGGGCCAAGCAGCAGTTTCGCAATTGGGCAGAACACCAGGGCTCCGAGTGGAAGTTCGTTGCGCTTCGCCTGCCCTTCACCCAGGTCACCGACTGCGAAATCCAGCTCAGCCAGACAGCCTGACGGAACCCGCCTTCTTGCCGAGGCCGAACGAACCGGCCGCCACCGCCCATATTCGCGGGGAGCTGGCGCTCCCCGCCGACCTCAAGACCTGACCACGAAACATTCTTGCCCGCGCGCCTGGAGCGACCGACAGACCCGTTCGGCCGCCTCCCGGCCCGGGAAGGGTCCGACCTGCAGCCGGTAGAGCAGCCCGGTCTGCGGCAATTCCACCGGATCGACCACCAAGGCACGCCCATCGAGAAGATCGGGGTGCCGAGCTGCAAGGCGGCGCCAGTTCTCCTCGACCGCAGCTCTGCTCGACAGGGCCATGACCTGGACGTTGAACGGCGCCGCATTCCCGTCGGGCACGGCGCCGCTCGGCTCAGCCCTGGCGGAGACAGGTTTCGCAGCCCGCGCGCCCGGGTCGTCGCTTTCCCCTTTGCTGATCGACTCGAGCAGCCGTTGCCGCACCTTCGCCTCGCCGCCGCTCGCCGGGCCCGAGGGAGGTACGCCCCGCGTTGCCACCCGCTCCCTCCCCTGTTCCTTTTCGAGGTTGTCGCCCGGCGCAGAGGGCGGGGCCGCATCCAGATCGTCGCCGTATTTCGCGCGATTGAGCGCCGCCAGTTCCCGGCGCACGGCCTTTGCGGCCTGGCGCTTGGCGCGCAGGCTGCGCAGGCGCGGATCGTCGGCCCGTGCGGCCTGTCCGACAGCGTCGCTCGCGGCGTAGCCGGACGGCGCCGGGTCGCCGGGCAACCCTTGGCGGGGCGCCTCGTCGGCCAGCCCACCTGGCGCCCCGGAAGTGGTCGCGCCGCTGCCCGACAGCTCCTCAGCGGAAGCCCGCGGCGCGGGACTGTCCAGAGAGATGTCGTCGAACCCGCACGCGCTCGTGGCGAGCACAAGAAAGAGACAAGCCAAGACGGGCCTTAAGGACCTGTGCAGAGTGTTGCGCTGGAGGTCGCCGCTCGCCGGAGCGTCCGGGCTCCCGATCATGACGGCGGTCGCCGTCCGCGGCCCGGCTATTCGGCCGCCGGCTTGTCGGCGGCCAGCTCGATGACGGGCTCGACCGCACGCAGCTCGTCGAGCGGAATGTGGCAGGCGATCGCGTGGAACTCGCTCGGCCTGTGCATCGGCGGGTTTTCGGTTTCGCAGATCTTGCCGATCTTGCGCGGGCAGCGGGTATGGAATGGGCAGCCGCTCGGCGGATTGACGACGCTGGGCGGGCTGCCCTCCAAAATGATGCGC
Organism: uncultured Kiloniellaceae bacterium; assembly: GCA_964503295.1. Taxonomy (GTDB): domain Bacteria; phylum Pseudomonadota; class Alphaproteobacteria; order Kiloniellales; family Kiloniellaceae; genus CAZDBC01. The sequence goes on from CAZDBC010000137.1 coordinate 6,781, forward strand.
TTCTTCTTGATCGAGGTGTCGGCGATGGGCACCGCCGAGAGCAGCGCCTCGGTATAGGGATGATAGGGTGGGGAAAAGACCTCGTCCGTCGTGCCCTGCTCGACGATATGGCCGAGATACATGACGACCACCCGATCGGCCAGATAGCGCACCAGACTGAGATCGTGGCTGATGAACAGCAACGTCGTCTTGTAGGTACGCTGGATGTCCATCAGCAGGCCGGTGATGGCGGCCTGGACCGAGACGTCGAGCGCGGAGACAGGCTCGTCGGCCACCACCATCGATGGGTTGCCCGCGAAGGCTCGTGCGATTCCGACGCGCTGCTTCTGCCCGCCCGACAACTGCCGGGGACGGCGGCGGGCAAAATCGCGCGGCAGCTTGACGAGGTCGAGCAACTCCATGACACGCTGCTCGATCTTGTCCTTGTCGGTCTCGACCCCGAACTTGCGGATCACCCGCGCCAGTTGGCTACCGACGCTGTGGCTGGGATTGAGCGTGTCGAAAGGGTTCTGGAACACCATCTGCATGGCGCCGATCTGCTGCGGCGAGCGTTTCTCGACCGGAAAGTTGGCGATGTTCTCGCCCTCGAACATGATTTCGCCGCCCGTTGCCGTCTCCAGGCCGAGCATGACCTTTGCGAAGGTCGACTTGCCGCAGCCGGATTCGCCGACGATCGCGACCGTCTCGCCCTCTCGCGCGTCGAACGAAATCGTCTCGTTGGCCTTGACGTGCCGTACTCGTTTGCCCCTGATCAGCGCGACCAGGGAGCTGTCGGTCAACTCGTAGTACTTTTGCATTGCGTTGACGGAGAGGACTTGCCCGCCCGGCTGGACCTCCTCGCCCGCAACGCCTTCGGGCCGATAGCTCTCCCAGTCGATCTCGTTCCAGCGGCAGCAACGCACCCGATGTCCGGCCTGATTGGGAATCTCGTCCATGCGGATTCCCGATGGATCGTCGCATCGACCGGCCTGGAAGAAATCGCAGCGCGGACCGAAGTAGCAACCCGGCGGCCGTTCATGCGGCAGCGGCAGTTGGCCGCGGATCGAGACCAGCGGCTGAGCCGTCTTGTCGGTTCCGGGAAGCGGGATGCAGCCGAACAACCCCTTGGTATAGGGGTGGCGCATGTGATCGAAAACCTCTTCGACCGATCCGCTCTCGACGACGACTCCCGAATACATGACATTGACGCGGTCGCAGGTCTCCAGGATCA
>CAZDBC010000138.1:0-3221 GCA_964503295.1 uncultured Kiloniellaceae bacterium
GTGGTGCGGGGTGAACTCGACGCCCTTGGGCATCCCCGTGGAGCCCGACGTGAAGATCTCGTCGCCCTGGCCGTGCCCGGGCGGCAAGCTGCCCGCGGCCATTCCCTCGCCGGCGTCCTGGACGTCGCCGCGCGAGAGGATAGGCAGACCGCGCCAGCGATCTGCGGTCAAGTGGTCCGCCCCGGCAAGGCGTCGATAGGGGGCGGCGGCGTAATAGGGCACGGTCGAGACAGCGTGCCGAAGCAGATCGTGCAACTGCGCGAACTGCTGCGTCTCGAGGCGCTGGGCCGGCCACCATTGCGACTGGTCGAACTGATAGAGAACGGCCAGCAGCGCGTTTCCAAAGGGGTCGGAGAGCGCCGGAAAGCGCAGTCCGGCAACTCGCGAACGGATCGCCGCCGTCTCCGCCGCCGGTCGAGGCGCGCCGGCGGACTGCTCGTGCGAAACGATCAGTTGCCAAGCCCCTTCAGCAGGTTCTTGATCACCGCCTCCGGCGACGGCTCGCCACCTTCGGGCTGCTGTTGCGGCTGTTCCCCTTGTTGCCCGCTGCCGCCGAGCAGGTCCTGGATCACCGATTGCGGGCTGGACGGCTCGGGGCTCGTCTCGCCATCGGCCGGCGTGGAGTCCTGCGAGGGAGCGAAGGCGGCACCGCCGACACGTACGTTGGGCTCGTCGAGATCGCCCTGCAGTCGCGCCGTGACGATCGGCTGATCCGGCGCCTCGTCAGGAAAGAGCTCCGTGAGGCTCTCGATGCGCCAGGCCGGAAGGTCGATCGTCGCCTCCGTCAAGGCGGTGGCGTCGCGGCCGCGCACTCGCGTGTCGCTCGTGCGCACCACGCCGTCTTCGATCGCGAAGCTGCCGCTGACCGGCGAGGGTGCGCCGGCGAAGGCCCGAAAGAGCGCAGTCGTCGCAGTGGTGACGCCACGAATCTCGCGTATCTTTTCGCCGAGAATGTTGAGCGCGATCGCGCCCGCTGTCTCCTCGGCTTTGACCCTGGTCGTCAGAACACCTTCGATCGAGCCGTCGCCGTCGAGCGCCGAGACGAGCGCGGCTTCGCTATCTCCCCGACTGGTCATCGAGCCATTGAGCGAGAGCCTGCCATCCACCCGATCGCTGTCGGCAAGCTCGCGCACCATTCGGCCGATATCGGTCTCGACGGTCGCGATCGAGAGCGCGACCGCGAGGCTGCCAGGCGTGCCGGGCCGGGCATCCGCCTGGCCTTTGACCGACAGGGCGCCGTCGTAGAGCGTTCCCGTGAAGCTGCGCAGGTCGAGCCGCCCGTTGTTCAGCTCGGCCGCGATCTCGGCATCGGAGATGCGCATGTCCTCGGCGATCAGGGCCCGCGACTTGAGGTCGATCTGGGCGTCGATCGCGCGCAGACCGTCCAGGCCGATCGGCGCCCGAGACCAGCGCCGCGACAAGCCGGCAGGCCGCTCGGGGGAAGCGGCGGAAGCGTTCTCTTGCTGGCCGCTGCGCGCCGCCCGGTCGCCCTCCTCTCCCGCACCGGCAGCCGGCGCGGCAAGGGCCGTCAGGGGAAGTTCCCCGGTTGAAACATCGATGTCGAGCAGGGGTCTGGGCCCGGTCAGGTCGGCGCCGATACGGCCGGAAAGCTCGGTCGGACCGACGCTGCCCTCGAGCCCGCTGAGCGCCATCTGCAGCGGCGTGCCCTGGACGCGCCCGCTCAGCTTGACCGGTCCCAGCCGCGGGTCTAGCGCCGTCTCCGGCGCCAGGGCCTGGACCAGTCCGGCCAGAGAGGGATGGTCGATGTCCAGTTCGACGTCAAAGACCGGCGGCGCGGCGGCCGGCCTGGCCGTTCCGGCGGCGCCGAAACGGCCGCCCAGTGCCTCCAGGACGCCGTTGAAAGCGATGTCCTGAGCCGTGCCGCGCAGGTTGCTGGTCAGCCGGAACGCGCCGAGGCGCGCGAGTTGCGGCAGGTCCAGCTCTGCCAGGCGCGCCAGCCGTGTCGGGTCGGAGACGCTGAGATCGAGCGTACCGTCGACTTCCGGGGCGCGCGCGAGCTGCGAGAGCGTACCGGAGACGATGCCGCTCGAGCCCGCGACATCGGACACCGCCGCGTTGCGCACGGTCATTGTCCCGTTCTGGAGAGTGGCGTCGAGTCGGAGCTCGCGCGCCTCGACGTCGCGATAGGTCAGACTGGCGATTCGAAGATCGAAATTAGCGTCGAAGGCCTCGAGCGGCCCAGCGGCTTCTGGTGCCGCCTTCTCGGCAGCCTGTCCGTTGTCCCGCAAAGGTTGGTCCGCGTCGGCCGTGGCCGGCGCTGCCGCGACGGGACCTTTCGGCAGGTAGGCATCGACGTTGAACTTGTCGATCGCCAGTCCGACTCCCAGGCCAAGCCGTTCGCGCAGCGCAATCGCTATGCCGCCCGATATACGACTGAGATCAAGCGCAAGCTCGATTCCGGTGAGGTCCACCTGTTGAGGCGTCGCCGATATGCGCGTTTCGAGTGTCATCCTGCGCAGACGATCGGCCGGGACGTCGGCAACGTCGACGTCCAGCCACTCCAGCAGCCCGCGCAGATTGTCCGCGCGCGCGCTCAGACCGCCCATAAAAGAAGGCGTCCCCCCGCCAGTGCCGAGCCGTCCGCTGACCGTCGCGGCGGCCGCGCCCGGCAGCTGGGCCGACGCCCGGCTCAGATCCAGCACCCCGCCGGAAAGGCCCGCGACGAGGACCAGCTCGCGCACCGCCTGACCCCGATAGACCAAGTTGTCGATTCGGATTTCGACGTTGGCCGTGACATCGCTTGGCAACAGGCTTCCGGTAGCGATCTCGGACGCCGCTTCGCCGCCACCTTGGTCCGACGAGCTAGTTGCGCCAGCAGCCGAAGGCGCCGCCGTTCGCGACTCTGCCTGGCGGGTCCGTGCCAGCAGCCTGTCAAGATCGACATGGCTCGAAGCGAGCTCGACGGCGACTTCGACCTCCGGCTCGAAGATCGCGGAGGCGCTTCCGCTGGCATCGGTATCCGCAAGTTCGATTTCGAGGGAGTCGAGCTCCAGGCGACCGGCCTCGAAATTCAGATCGCCCTCGAACGAGAACGGCGCCGCGAACGCGGGTGGCAGCGTCACGGCTGCGCCGCTCATCGTCGACACCAGTGCGGCAAGATCGGCGGTGGACGCCTCGGTCTGCCCGTTCAGCACCATGTCGCCGGAACGGCGCACCAGCGCGCCCGAGAAGCGGGCGCGCGATTCGCCCTCGCCCAGCCC
>CAZDBC010000138.1:3231-7960 GCA_964503295.1 uncultured Kiloniellaceae bacterium
AGAATCACTGAGAGCGAGGTCGCCCCCCTGTCGAGCAGGCGGCCCACGGCGGCCTCGAACGTCGTGCGCAGCCCGCGCACGGTCGCGGCACCATCGGCCGCGAAGGGCCCGCGCAGCGACTCGGCGGCGAATTCGGCGTCCAGATCCTCCAGCCGCTCCTCCGTGCCGTCGCGCAGATCGCGATAGACGATCAGTCCATCCTCGACGCGTATGCTGTCCAGCCGCACGTCGACACCCGCCCCGACGGCGTCATCCGCCGGGGCCTCAGGAGCCTGCTCCTGGGCACCATCGGCAGCGTCCGACGATGCGGCGGCATCCAGAATCGCCCATGACCGCCTGCCGTCGGCCAGGGTTTCGAGCAGAATGACCGGCTCGATCAGAGCCACGTTTTCGACCTGGATATTGCCCTGCAGGAGCGGCAGCAGGGCGACACGCACGTCGAGCGCGCCGATTCGCGCCAGCGGCGCGGAAAAGCCGTCGTCCGGTGCGGCCAGCGCGATCGACCCGGCCGACAGGGTTGGTGCCGGCAGAAGCGTCAGCGACATATCGCCGCCGATCTCGAGATCGAGGCCGGTCTGCCGCGCGACCTCCTGCGCGATACGATCCTTGTAGGCGTTCCAATCAACAAAGCTCGGCCCGACCAGCACGGCGACGACAAAAAGGGTCAAAAGCGCGACCAGGCCGATTACGAGTTTCTTCACTCTGGCATTCCCATGGCTTACGGAGCGATCAAAAGCGCTCCCGCGCGCGCGGCGGCCATTGCACCCGCCGCTGGATGCGCTAAGCTAAGGATGCCTGCTGGTCGCGGCAACGTCCATGGTTGCACGCCAGTCCGAAGCGGCAATCCGATAAGCCCGGGAGAAAGGATCAGCGACCGCGACTGTCGGAGCCGAACCGGGGGGATGATCAGGAAGCCGTCTCGCCACGAGTTGGGGACCCTGGACGAGGCAGGCGGAGACGAATCGCGATGGGCGAAGTGGTCGACCTCGAAAAGTACCGCAAGGAGCGGCGCCGCAGGCAGGAGCAGGAGGCTGCGCGGCGGCGCGGGCGCGACCGCTCGGGACAGCCGCGCGGCTTGGCACCCTGCGGTCCGCATGACCCGCAGGATCAGGGCGACAGGTTCGAGGACGATCCGGCCAAATCCTGAGTTCCGGGTCTGCGGCCTGTCCCGATAGAGATATCTCCGAGCTCGTTTTCAGTCTTCCGGCAGGGGTCGGCGGTTTCGGAGGGCCCGTGCTGGCCGGATCCGCGAATGGCAGGCCGACCCTGGACCCGCCTTCAGGACGCCTGCGCGCCACAGCCCTCGCGCTCAGAGCCGCAGCATCTTTCCCGGGTTCATGATATTGCCGGGGTCGAGCGCCAGCTTGATCTGCCGCATCACGCTGACCGCCTCGCCATGCTCGGCCTGGAGCGAGGCGATCTTGCCGTAGCCGATACCGTGCTCGCCGGTGCAGGTGCCGCCCATGGCGAGCGCGCGCTCGACCATGCGGTTGTTGACCGCCTTGGCGCGCGCGATCTCCGCCTCGTCGGCCGGGTCGGCCAGCATCGTGAGGTGGAAATTGCCGTCGCCGGCATGGCCGACGATCGGCGCCAGCAGCCCCTCGCGTCCGATGTCGAGCTTGGTCTCCAGAATGCATTCCGTGAGCCGTGAAATCGGCACGCAGACGTCGGTCGCCCAGGCGTGCGCGCCCGGGCGCAGTGCCTTGGCTGCATAATAGGCGTCGTGGCGGGCCTGCCAAAGCCTGCTGCGCTGCTCGGGCAGGGTCGACCAGTGGAAGTCGCCGCCGCCATTGTCGAGGGCGACGCGGCCGGTCATCTCGGCCTGCTCCTCCACGCCGCGCGGCGTGCCGTGAAACTCGAAGAACAGCGCCGGCTGCACCGGGTAGTCGAGGCCCGAGAAGCGGTTGCAGGCATCCATCTGCACCTCGTCGAGCAACTCGATGCGCGCGACCGGTATGCCGAGTTGGATCGTCTCGATGACGCAGTTGACCGCACCGGCGAGTTCCGGGAACGAGCACACCGCCGCCGAGATTGCTTCCGGAACGCCGAACAGGCGCAGCTGAATCTCCGTGATCACCCCCAGCGTACCTTCGGAGCCGACGAACAGCCGCGTCAAGTCGTAGCCGGCCGCCGACTTGCGCGCCCGGCCCCCGGTGCGGATCACGCGGCCATCGGCCAGCACGACGGTCAGGCCGAGAACGGCCTCGCGCATGGTGCCGTAGCGCACGGCATTGGTGCCCGAGGCACGCGTCGCCGCCATGCCGCCGATCGACGCGTCGGCGCCGGGATCGATCGGGAAGAAAAGGCCACTGTCGCGCAGATGGCCGTTGAGCTGCTTGCGGGTGACGCCGGCCTGGACCCGGCAGTCCAGGTCCTCCTGGTTGACCTGGAGAACGGCATTCATCTGCGAAAGGTCGATGCAGATGCCGCCGTGACGGGCGGCGACATGGCCCTCCAGAGACGTACCGGTGCCGAAGGGAATGATGGGCGTGTCATGGGCCGCGCAGAGCCTGACGATCTCGGCCACCTCCTCGGTATCGCGGGCAAAAGCGACGGCATCGGGCGGCTCGCTGGGATGATAGGTCTCGCCGTGGCCGTGCTGTTCGCGTACGCCGGCACTGGTCGACAGGCGCTCTCCGAGCAGGGCGCGCAAGCCGTCGAGCACGGGATCCTTGAGGGCGGGCTGGGCCATGGCTGTCACTGTCCTCCGTCCCTGACTGTACAGCAGGAAAAGCGCCCGCCGCGAGCCCCTCTTCGGCACCCGGCCACGCCCAAGTGCTCAGGGCGTCTGGCGCATCTGCTCGGGCAGCCAGGTCGCCAGCTCGGGGAAGGCGACGACCAGGGCAACCGCGAGGCACAGCAGCAGGAACATGGGCAGCGCGGCGCGCGCGATGTAGGGCATCTCGTGGCCGGTCATGCCCTGTAGCACGAAGAGGTTGAAGCCGACCGGCGGCGTGATCTGGGCCATTTCGACCACGATCACCAGGAAGATGCCGAACCAGATCATGTCGAACCCGGCCAGACGCACCATGGGCTCGACCACCGCCATGGTCAGGACGACGGCCGAGATGCCGTCGAGGAAGCAACCGAGCAGGATGTAGAAGAAGGTCAGCACGATGATCAGCGTCAGCGGCGAAAGCTCGAGCGAGGCGATCCAGCCGGCCAGCGCCCGCGGCAGGCCGGTGAAGCCCATCGCCAGCGACAGGAAGGCCGAGCCGGCGAGGATCAGCGCGATCATGCACGAGGTGCGGGTCGCCCCCATCAGGCTCTCGACGAAGGTCTCCCGGGTCAGGGAACCCTGCAGCCCGGACAGCGCCAGCGCCCCCACCACCCCGAGCACCGCGGCCTCCGTGGCGGTCGCGAAGCCGGTGTAGATCGAGCCGAGCACGGCCAGTATCAGAAGAATGACGGGCAGCAGATAGAGCGACGCCTGCAGTTTCTCCGACAAACGGCGGGCCGCCTCGGCCGGCGGCATGGCGCCGGGCCGCAGGAGCGCCGCGCCGACGATGTAGAGCATGAACAAGAGCGCCAGCATGATGCCCGGCAAGACGCCGGCCATGAACAGCTTGGCGATCGATTCGTTGATGGTGACGCCATAGACGATCAGGATGATCGACGGCGGAATCAGGAGGCCGAGCGTGCCGGCGCCGGCCAGGGTGCCGACGATCATGCGCTCCGGATAGCCGCGTCGGCGCAGTTCGGGGATCGACATCTTGCCGACCGTCGCCACGGTGGCGGCGGACGAGCCCGAGATCGCCGCGAAGATCGCGCAGCCGGCGATATTGACGTGCAGCAGGCGGCCGGGCAGGCGGTTCATCCAGGGCGCCAGGCCGCGAAAGAGATCCTCGCTGAGCCGGGTGCGGAACAGGATCTCCCCCATCCAGATGAAGAGCGGCAGGGCGGTCAGGGTCCAGGACGAACTCGAGGTCCAGATCGTCGTGACCATGGCGTCGCCCGCGGGCCGCGTGGTGAACAGCAGCATCCCGGTCAGGGCGACGCCGAGCAGCGCGAGTCCGACCCAGACGCCGCTGCCCAGCAGGAGGAACAGCACCGCGACAAAGACGCCGAGCGGCAGGAAGCTCTCCATGGCGGCCGGTCTCCGCGCCCCGTGCTAGCCGGCCTGCCGGTCGGCCGCGCGCAGATCGGCGGCGTCGGTCGACAGGGGATCGACCGGACCGCCGCGTACGACGGCCACCAGACGGTCGACCAACGCGACTGTCAGCAAGACGGCACCGAGCGCCATCGGGACCTGCGGAATCCACAGCGGAGTCGCGTCCGCACCCTCGCTGACGTCGCCCAGCTCATAGGAGACGCGCACCATCTTCACGCTGAACCAGGCGAGGTAGCCGGACAGAAAGCTGCCCACGGCGAGGCACCAGAGCTCGGCCGCGCGTCTGCGCGCTCCGCTCAAGCCCTGCAGCAGCACCTGCACCCGGATATGGCCGCCGTGTCCGAAGGTATAGGCCAGTGCCAGGAACGACGAGCCGGCCATGGCATAGCCCGCGTAGGCGGTCAGGCCGGCCACGTAGAGACCGAACCAGCGGGTCAGAATGCTGAGCAGAACCAGGACGGCGATCGCAATCAGCAGCAGGCCGGCGACGACGCCGGCGCCCAGGTAGATTCGGTCGAGCACCGCGCGCATGGCGATGGTCCGGGGCTTTCGGTTTTGAAACGCTGGTGCGGAGCGAAACGGTGGCCGGCCCGGCGGCAATCGCCGGGCCGGCTCGAC
>CAZDBC010000139.1:0-7804 GCA_964503295.1 uncultured Kiloniellaceae bacterium
GTGAGTCGCCGTGCCCGGGCCTCGCCCACCAGCCGCGGGAGGTAGAAGGTACCGCCACAGTCCGGAATCAGGCCGATGCGGGCGAAGGACTGGATGAACTGGGCGGACTCGGCGGCGACGACGAAATCGCAGGCCAGCGCGAAGCTGCAGCCGGCACCGGCCGCCGCACCCTGGACGGCGGCCACGACCGGCAGCTCGAAGCCGCGCAGGCGCTCGATCACCGGGTGATATTCGTCCAGAAGGGAGCGGCGCAGCTGTTCGGCCCGATCCGGGCCGTCCATGACTCCCGCCTCGGAAAGGTCCTGACCGGCGCAGAACGAGCGGCCCGCCCCCTCGACGAGGAGAGCGCGGCAAGGGGCCGCGGCCCGCACCTCTTCCAGGGCGAGCAGGATTTCGCGCAACATCTGCCGTGTGAAGGCGTTCAGTCTCTCCGGTCGATTGAGCGTCAAGCGGGCCACCGGCCCGCGGTTGTCCAACGCGATGGTGTCGTAGGTCATTGTCTGTGGCCGGTCCATGGGAGGGTGTCGATGATCGGGAGGAGAAGCTGGGCCAGAAGGGCCGGCAAAGGCAAGCGGGAGACGCAACGGCGATGAGGACCGTGCTCGCCGCCGGCGCCGTCAGCGGAGGCCTGGCCGTTGCATTGGGGGCCTATGCGGCCCACGGCCTGCCTGACGAGCTGTCGTCGGAGGCTCGCGGGTGGATCGGGACGGGCCTCGACTACCACATGAGCCATGCGCTGGCGCTGCTCGCGATCGGACTATACGGCCGCTGCCGCTCCGGGCTGTCTTCGGGCCTGCTGGCGGCGGCCGTCGGTTTCGCGGCCGGCACGCTGCTGTTTTCCGGCGGTCTCTACCTGCGCGCCTTTGGCGCCGGGTTCCCGGCCGCCCTGATACCGGTCGGCGGCGCCGCCTTCCTGGTTGGCTGGGTGGCGCTCTTCTGGACCGCCCTGCGGCCGGAGCGAGGCCGGAGCTAGCCTGCCGCGGGCGGGCCGCCGTCGGCGCGGCCGTTGGGCCGCGGGGCAGGGGCCGCGGAGGCATTGCGCTGGTCCCCGGCGGTCTCGACGCCCCCCGCGGTCGCGCGGCCGGAGGCCTCCGACCCGCCGTAGAGGTCGGTCAGAATGCGCAGCACCTCATGAACCTCTGCGCCAGCGAGGGAGTAGTAGACGGTCTGGGCGTCACGCCGCGTCGCGACGAGGTTTTCCCGGCGCAGTCGGGCGAGATGCTGCGACAGGGCCGACTGGCTGAGGCCGACAAGATCGCACAGCTGCCCGACCGAGTGCTCGCCGTGACTGAGGAAATGCAGGATCGCGATGCGCCGGTGATTGCCCATGGCCTTCAGAAGGCGCCCGCCGCGTAAGCTCATCGCTCGGATCGAATCAGTCATTTTCCACCGCTCACTCTGAGGCAGTGAGTGAAACTTGTTCGCGCGCGGTCGGGGTCAAGGGCTCAAGGCCCCCTTTTCTGACGTGCGGGGCGGGGCTATCCTGCATCGGCCGGACGGGGGGCTCCCCGGCAGACGACGGGCCTTCAGGGCCTTTGGAGATCAGAGGCTTGCTCTGAGAGCGAAAAGCATGGGTGGCGCCGATGTCGTTGTCCCGGCTCGACACCAAGGGAATGAAGTGTCCGCTGCCCGTGCTGCGGGCCCGTAAGGCGATGAAGGATCTGGCTCCGGGCGCGGTGCTCGAGGTCCTCGCCACCGACCCCGGCTCGGTGGCCGATTTCCAGTCCTTTTGCGAGACGGCGGGCCACAGCCTGATCGCCTGGCGCGAGGACGAGGGCGTCTATCAGTTCAGAATCCGCAAAGGCGGCAGTTGAGTGCGGCCGCCACGCGGCGGCCCGTCCGGGCGCCGCGCGGAGGCGGATTCACTCGCCGGGGACGGCCTCGCCGCCGGGCAGACCGCCTGCCGCCCCTTCGGCGCTCCTCGGCCTCGGCGCGCCGCGGCCCTCGAGCGTGGCGACCAGCAGGCTGAGCATGGGCGGTACGACGAGCAGGGTCAGCAGGGCCGACATCGCGAGGCCGCCGACCACCACGGAGCCGAGGCCGCGATAGAGTTCGGAGCCGGCGCCCGGGAAGAGCACCAGGGGCAGCATCCCGAACACCGATGTCAGCGTCGACATGAAGATCGGCCGGATCCGGTTTCGCGTCGCCTCGCGGATCGCCGCGGCTGCCTCCAGCCCCTCGTCGCGCAGGTGGTAAAGGGTCTGGTGAACCAGGAGAATCGCGTTGTTGACGACGATTCCAATCAGGATCACGAAGCCGAGCAGCGTGAGCATGTCGAGCGCCTGGAACACCCAGATGTTGAGGATGGCCAGTCCGGCCACGCCGCCGGCCGCCGCCACCGGCACCGAAAGCAGGATGATCAGCGGATAGATGAAGCTTTCGAACAGGACCGCCATCACGAGGTAGACGATCGCCACGGCCAGGATCAGGTCCAGCACGATGGCGTTCCAGGTCTGACCGAGCTTGTCCACGGTTCCGGAGATGCCAAGGCGGACCCCGGTCGGCAGGCCTTCGGCACGCAGCGGCTCGATCACCTGGCTGCGCAGCGTATCGACGGCAGCCTCCAGGGGCATGCCGGCGGCGGGCCGGATCTCCAGCGTGACAGTGCGGAAGCGGTCGCGATGGCGGATTTCGGTGGGGCCGGCGGTCAACACCACCTCGGCCAGGGAGGCGGCCGGTACGATCTCGCCCGCGGCCGTCACCACCGGCAGGTTCTCGATGCCCTGGGTGCGGGCGATCTCGCGGTCGGGGCCCTGGATCATCAGGTCGATACGCTTGTTGTCGACGGTGACCTCGGCGACCCGCAGGCCGTCGTTGAAGGCGTCGACCGTATCGGCCAGCTCGCGCGCCGTGACCCCGCTGTCGGCGAGGCGCAAGCGGTCGGGAAAGAGCCGCACCTCGGGGGCGCCGAGCTCCAGTCCGGGATTGGGCCGGAGCTGATTGCCCTGATCGAAGGGAAGGGCCTGGGCCAGCTTGCCGACCGCGCGCTGCGCGACCGAGAGGATTTCCGGCAACTCGAGACCCGAGATGTCGAAGTCGATCTTGCGCCCGGAACCGATGCCCCGTCCGAAGATCGAGGGCTGGTTGATGAAGCCGAAGGTGCCCGGCTCGCGGAACACCGGGCCCTGCAGGATCGGGATCAGGTCGGCCGCCCGGCGGGGGTCGACCGCGACCGCGCCGAGAAAGGTGTTGGCGCGGGTGGCGACGAAGAAGAAGCGCTCGATCAGCGGCGCATCCGGCGGCAGCGCACCCGGATTGGCCTCGGCCTCGGACTGCCAGTAGGGCTGGATCGCGCTCTCGATCTCGTTGGCGATCTCCGTCATGGTGCCGAGGTTGTAACCGGGCGGCGGGATGATAATCCCGAACACCAGATTGCGGTCGCCCTCGGGCAGGTACTCGAGCTTGGGCAGGAACCGATAGGCCCCGACCGAGGCGACCGTCGTGACCAGGACGACCACTCCGATCGACAGCAGGCGGCTTCGGGTCACCGCGCCGGTGAAGCTCATGACGAAGGCAACGAAGCCGCGGGCGAGCTGATCCAGACCGGGAATGGACAGGCGCTTCACCCCCTCGGCGCCTGCGACGCCGCGCCCGCGCAGCAGGAAACTGGCGAGCGCGGGCAAGACCGTGATCGAGACCAGGAGGGACAGCAGCACCGAGACCGAGATCGCGACCGCGATATCCCGGAACAGCTGGCCGACCTCCAGCTCCATGATCAGGATCGGAATGAACACCATCACGGTGGTCAGGGCCGAGACCAGAACGGCGCCCCACACCTGGCGCGCGCCCTCGTAGGCCGCGGCGGCCGCCGGCATGCCTCGCTCGCGCAGTCGGTAGATGTTCTCCAGCACGACGATGGCCGCGTCGACCACCATGCCGATCGCGAAGGCAAGTCCGGCGAGGGAGATCACGTTGATCGAGCGTCCGACCGCCGCCATGGCGACGAAGGAGCCGATCACCGAGACCGGAATCGCCAGCGAGACCACCAGCGTCGCGCGCGCCGAGCGCAGGAAAAGGAGCAGCACCAGGGCAGCGAGCGACCCGCCCACCCAGATGTTCTGACGGACCAGCTCGATCGCGGAGTTGATGTAGACGGTCTCGTCGTAGACCTGCTGCAGCGCGAGATCCTGGCTCTGCATGGTCCCGTCGTTGAGCTCCTCGACCGCCGCGGCGATGCCGCGCATGGTCTCGATGACGTTCGCACCGGTTTCGCGCAGGGCGTTGAAGGCGATCGAGGGCTGACCGAGCATGCGGATGTTGGCGGTCGGCTCCTTGTAGGCGAAGGCCACGTTCGCCACGTCGCCGACGGTCACCCGGCCGAGCCGCCCGGTGCGCGGGTCGGCCTCGCTGCGCAGCACCACTGCGCGCACGCTGTCCAGATTGTCCAGCTCGCCCTCGGTGCGCACGACGTAGCGGCGCTTGCCTTCCTCGATGTCGCCCGCGCTGACCGAGGCGTTGGCCTGGCGCAGCCGGTTGATGACGTAGCTCACGGTCATGCCGTAGCGGGCCAGAAGCTCGGGCCGCACGATGACGCGGATCTCGCGCTCGCTACCGCCGAACACGTTGACCCGGCTGACCCCCGGTACCCGCTCGATCCGGTCCTTGACGATGTCCTCGATGAAGTCGCCGTACTCGTGGATCGGGCGCTCGTTGCCCTCCGCACGGGTCACGATGAACCAGGCAATCGCGTTGTCCTCGGCGCCGGCCAGATCCAGGCGCGGCTCGTCGGCCTCGTCCGGGTAGCCGGTCACGCGGTCCAGGCGATTGGCGGTCAAAAGCAGCGCCCGGTCCATGTTGGTGCCGATCTTGAACTCCAGGGTGACCTCCGCGCGGCCCTGCTCGGCGCTGCTGGTTATGTCGGTCAGCCCTTCCAGGCCCTTGAGCTGCTCCTCCTGGCGGTTGACGATCTCACGCTCGATCTCGGCCGGCGCACCGCCCGGCCAGTCGGTCGTGACCGTGATGACCGGCTGATTCACGTCCGGAATCAACTGAATGGGGATGGTCTGCAGGGCGACCAGGCCGAACATGACGGTCATGAGGACCGCGGCGACGACGGCGATCGGCCGCGCGATCGAGAGCCTAATTAGGTCCATCAGCTGGCCCCGTTGATGCGGACCGGCGTCCCGGGCTGCAGGCGTTCGTTGCCCCGAATGACGACGTCCTCACCCGGTTGGAGCCCTTCGAGAACCTCGAGTCGGCCGCCGATGGCCTCGCCGAGCCGGACCGGACGTGGCTGGGCGACGCCGTCGGCGACCACGAAGACCAGGTCTCCGGTGGGGCGCTTGAGGACGGCGTCCTTGTGCACGGTCACCACCTCGCGCGGCGGGCCGACGGGTACCTGCACCACGACCGACTGGTCGTCCGCGAGGGCCGGCGGGCGTCCGTCGAAGCGGGTCGCGAAGCGGACCGGGCGGGTGCGCGTCAGGGGGTTCTCGGCCGGTACGACGGCGCGAACGACGGCCCGGTAAAGAGTCTCGTCGTTCAAGCGGAAGCGGACCGGCGTCCCCGGCCGCAAGCCGGCCAGCCGCCGCACCGGGACGTCGGCCTCGATCTCCAGGTCCTGGTCGGAGATCATGAAGACGAGCGGCGCCCCGGTCTGCACATAGGCACCGACTTCGGTCAGGCGCTGGGTGACGACGCCGTCATAGGGCGCGCGGACCCGGCTGTAGTCGAGGTCGATCTCGCGCAGCGCGAGTTCTGCTTGCGCGACAACGATCGCCGCCCTGGCCTCCGCGACGACCGCCTCGGCGATCTCCACGTTGCGCTGCGCGTCTTCGTAGTTCGCCTGGCTGAAGGCCGCCGAACGCTTCAGGCCCTCGAAGCGCTTGAGTTCCTGCTGCGCCAACTTCAGCTCGGCCCGGTTGGTGGCGAGCTGTGCCTCGGCGGCATCCAGGGCGCCTGCGGCGGCATCGCGCAGCGCCTCGAGGCGCGCGGCGTTGATCTCGGCGATCACCTGGCCGCTTTCGACCCGGTCGCCGACGTCGACCAGAAAGCGTTCGACCGGGCCGCTGATGCGCGCCGCCACGTCCCCCGCACGACGCGCGACCAGCCGGCCGATCACGTCGACGGTCTGCGACAACGGCTCGAGGGTGACTTCGTCGACCCTGACCAGCGCCGCCTGGCCCTGGGCCAGCACCGGCCCGGGCGGTGTCAGCGGCAGCGTCCCCGATATCAGAAAGGTGCCGACCAGAGCAACGGCGGCAAGCGGCCGGACAAGGCCACGGGCATTCGGCAATCTGTTCGTCACGACGGCCTCCGACGGCCAACAACTGCCCTGCCCGCACGATGCATAGCCCCCCGCGCGCTTCGGGACAAGAAAGGATTGGCGCATGCCAGCCATACTTTCTCGGCGGGTGGGGCTCTGCAGGGATCCTTGACCGACCGCCTCCGGCGATTGCCTTCAGGCGGTCGGCGTCCTAGCCTCTTCGGCCTCCGGCTGCGTGCCTTGGCAGCTGCGACCGTTATCGTGCCGGGATGCTCGCGAAGGGGCTCCGAACAGCAATCATGAGTACGTTAGTATACAGCCATTCTGCCTGTTTGGACCACTTGGCCGGGTCGATGCATCCGGAGCATCCGCGCCGGCTGGAGGCGGTGCTGGCGGCGCTGGATGCGCCTGAGTTCCTCGACCTCGAGCGGCGCGAGGCGCCGCGTGCCAGCACCGAGCAGTTGGAGCGCGTGCATCCACCGGACTATGTGGAGGCCATCCTCGCCGCGGTGCCGACCAGCGGACAGGTCGCGCTCGACCCCGACACGCTGCTCACGCCGGGCTCGGGCGAAGCCGCCCTTTTCGCCGCTGGCGCCGTGTGCGCCGCGGTGGACGCGGTGCTGGCCGGGGAGGCGGACAACGCCTTCTGTCCGGTTCGGCCGCCGGGACATCATGCCGAGCCGAGCCGGGCCATGGGCTTCTGCCTCTTCAACAACGTCGCGATCGGTGCATTGCACGCCCGGGAGGCTCATCGTCTCCATCGCATCGCGGTGGTCGATTTCGACGTTCACCACGGCAACGGCACCCAGGAAGCATTCTGGGACGATCCGGACCTGCTCTACGTCTCGACCCATCAGATGCCGCTCTATCCCGGCACAGGGTCGGCCAGCGAGCGCGGGTCGAACCAGAACGTGCTCAACCTGCCGCTGCCGCCCGGCGCCGGCTCGCAGGAGTTCCGCTTGGCGTTCAGCCAGCAGGTCATGCCCAACCTGGTGAAATTCGATCCGGACTTTCTGTTCATCTCCGCCGGCTTCGACGGCCATGCCCGGGATCCCCTGGCCGGGCTGTCGCTGGACGAGACGGACTTCCATTGGGCGACGCGCGAAGTGGTCCGCTTTGCCGAGCACGCCTGCCGCGGACGTGTCGTGTCGGTGCTCGAGGGCGGCTATGATCCGACGGCTCTCGGCCTTTCCGCGGCGGCCCATGTGCGCGCCCTGATGGGCCGTGACGACAGCGGCTGAAGCAGTGCGGCGGGGCAGGAGATGGCCGCCGGGGGGGGCCTCGCGAGGACTGTGGCATCGGCGCCGCGCGCGGGCGATGCTTTGATTGAGTCGGTGGATGATCGCATGACGCTTCCGTGTCACGCTGCTAGACTGAATGGGCAAGGGGGGAATCCGTTGCAATGACCGAACCGAACAACCCGCCCGACGTCGCCGAGATGTCGTTCGAGCAGGCGTTGGAGGAACTCAAGACCATCGTCTCGCAACTGGAACGGGGCGAAGGCGCGCTCGACGATGCCATCTCGGCCTACGAGCGCGGAGCCGCCCTCAAGCGCCACTGCGAAGAGCGCCTGCGGGCCGCCGAACAGAACATCCCCAT
>CAZDBC010000140.1:0-7777 GCA_964503295.1 uncultured Kiloniellaceae bacterium
CCTACCACCTGGCGACCTCCGGCCGGCCGGGCCCCGTCGTCCTCGCCCTGCCCGAGGACATGCTGTCGGCGCGCGCCGAGGTGGCGGACTGCCGACCGGCGGTGCCGGTTGTCGCGCATGCAGCCGCGGAGGATCTCAGGTCGCTCGCCGAGCGCCTGAGGGCGGCGGCGCGGCCCTTCGTCATTCTCGGCGGCCCGGGCTGGACCGCGCATGCCTGCGCGCATGTCACCGCCTTTGCCGAGCGGCTCGAGCTGCCGGTGGGCACCGCCTTCCGCTGCCAGGACCGTATGGACAACCGGCACGCCAACTACGCCGGCGACATCGGCATCGGCATCAATCCGAAGCTGGCGGAACGCGTACGGCAAGCCGATCTGCTGCTGGTGCTGGGCGCTCGCCTCGGCGAGATGACGACCAGCGGCTACAGTCTGGTCGACATCCCCAACCCCAAGCAGTGCCTGGTTCACGTCCACCCGGGGCCCGAGGAGCTGGGACGGGTCTACCGGCCGGACCTCGCGATCAACGCAGCGGTCGCGTCGTTCGCCGCCAGCCTGTCGCACATCGAAGGGCCGGAGCAGCCGGCCTGGTCGCATTGGACGCGCGCGGCGCGCGCCGACTACGAGGCCTTTATCGAGCCGCAGGCGACCCCGGGGGCGGTGCAGCTCGAGCAGGTGGTGGCCTATCTGCGCGAACGCCTGCCCGAAGACGCCATCGTGACAAATGGCGCCGGCAACTGCACCGCCTGGCTGCACCGCTACTATCAGTTCAGCCGCTACGGCACGCAGCTGGCCCCGACCTCCGGCTCCATGGGCTACGGCCTCCCGGCCGCCATCGCGGCCAAGCTCGCCGCGCCGGAACGGACCGTGGTGTGCCTCGTCGGCGACGGCTGCTTCATGATGACGGGGCAGGAGCTGGCGACCGCCATGCTTTATCACCTGCCGATCGTCATCCTGATCGCCAACAACGGCATGTACGGCACCATCCGCATGCACCAGGAGCGCCACTATCCCGGGCGGGTCAGCGGCACCATGCTGCACAACCCGGATTTCGCCGCCCTGGCCGAAGCCCACGGCGCCTTCGGCGAACGGATCGAACATACCGGCGAGTTTCCCGAGGCCTTGGAGCGCGCGCTGGCGGCGGGACGGCCGGCGGTGATCGAACTGCCCATCGACCGCGAGGCCCTGACGCCGCGGCTGACGCTTTCCGAACTGGCCGGGAATCGGGCAGAATGATCGCCGAGCACGGCCCTGTGACAAAGGTCACTGCCGTCGTTGGCTTTCCGGCCGGAGACTGCGCCGGCCGTTTCGGCTCCATCCCGCAGCCCCGCGTCGGAGAGGATCTGCCCATGCCCGCGCCGCGCCTCGCCCGCGCCGTCAAGGTCGCTGCCCTGGCGATCCTGCTGGGCGCCTGTACCACCAACGTCTACGAGGACGACGTCGCCAGCTTCAAGACAAGCGTCGACGATTCGGTCGCCGCGCTCGACGCCCTGAGGGTGGAGGCGCGCACGAGCCACTCGAATCGGATCGAGGCCGCACTGGCCGCCGAGGGCGCAAAGCTCGAGCCGGTCGGCGACTGCACCGGCGTCGTCACCGACCGGTTGCAGCGCGACTCCCGCTGCCTTGCGCTTTGGGCCAGGCACCGGGCGCTGCCGGAGGATCAACGCGGCGCGGCGCCGAACTGTCCCGAGCCGGCACGCGATCCCGACGATTCCGAACTCCTTTTCTACGACCTCTCGACGGTCGCCGAAGCCGAGGAAAGCGCCTGCCAGCTCGGCGTGCGCATCGGCGACAGCGTTACGGCCGAGGCGCTGGGCGTCGAGCCGCTGCTGGCCAACACGGCCCTGCTTGGCGCCGGTCTGCAGGACTATGCCGCCGCTCTGGTCGAGATCGCCGACGCCGGCGACAGCGCGGAGCTCAGGTCGACGGTCGCCGAAGCCAAGGCCGCACTCGAGAAGACGGCCGGAACGGTCGCGAAGGCCGCCGGCGAGCCTGTGCCGGGTCAAGACGCCATCGGGCCGGTCAGCGACCTGCTTGGCAGCGCGCTGCTCACCACCCTCGAGGTCCGCCGCTTCCGCGCCATGCGGCGCCTGGTCGGGCAGGCCGATCCGGTGGTCGAGCGGGCCGCCAAGCTGCTGTCGCGCAACTCCATGCCACTGATGATCCCCAAGCTGCGCACGGCGGGGACCGACTATCTGAGGGCGACGGAGGTCTTCAACGATCGACCGACCGGTGCCCAATGGGACCGCGCGCTGGGCGATGCGCGCAGGGCACAGCAGCACTATCTGGCGCTTTACGAGGGGCATCCGAGCGCAACCTTCGCCGCGATGGCGGGGGCCCACGCCGCCCTCAAGGAAGCGCTCGAGGATCCAAGCACGCAGTTCGACGCCATGAAGGCGGCGATCAAGGAGTTCGCGGCCAGGGCCAAGGCGACCCGCGCGATCTTCGCCGAAGAGTAAGTCACGGCGCCCAAGAGACGTCCTGGCGAGAGGGAGATCCTGGAGATGCCGACACCGTCCCTGAAGCCGTCCGAACTTGCGACCATGACCGAGGACCAGCTCGGCGCCTGCCTGGCGAACCTGCGCCGCGAGATCCGCAACGCCACCGGCGACGACCTCAAGCAGATGCAGGAGCTGCGCGAACGGCTGAACCAGCGGCTCGACAGCTTCGTCCTGCTGCACCTGCGCGACATCGACCGCGACCCCGATATCCTGCAGACGATAGAAGAACTGCGTGAGTTGACCCTCCAGACCCAAAAGGCCGTGCAGGAGATGCGCGGGGTCAAGAAGGCGATCAAGAGCGGCATAAAGATCCTCGGCCACGCCGACCGCTTCATCGAGATCGCGACCAAGGCCGTGCCCCTGCTGACCTGAGGGACCACCGCCCGGCCGTGGCGGGACCGGATCGAGTTGCTATAGTCCCCGCCATGGCACGCCTGCAGCTCCGCATCGATTTCGGCCCGGAGGGCGCACTCGGGCCCGGCAAGATCGCGCTGCTCGAACGCATCGACGAGTGCGGCTCGATCGCCGCGGCAGGCCGGACCATGGGCATGTCCTACAAGCGGGCCTGGAACCTGATCGACAGCCTGCAGAGCTGTTTTCGCGAGCCCCTGGTCGTAACCCGGCCGGGCGGCCCTCGCGGCGGCGGAACCGCCTTGACCCCCTTCGGGCGCGATGTCGTGCGCCACTACCGGGCGATGGAGCGGAAGGCGGCCGAGGCGGCCGCCGGCCACCTCGCCGCGCTGGAAGCCGCCCTCGGCGAGCGGCAGTGAAGCGCCCATCGACCGACCTGGCCAGTTTTCATCTCTCCCTGGGTCGTCAGCACCACAGACTTCCATTGATGTGATCCCTTCGCGTGTGAGGGCACTGCGCATCTTGCGAGCGGGAAGGTTTCCCGCTAGAAATGTTATGTTATAACATTTCCATTATCCAGAGAGGGGGCAGTTCAATGAACAAGAGATCGCCGCTTTGGGGTGCCGGCATCCTCCTGCTGTCGGCCATGCTGGACAGCCCGCCCGCACAGGCCGACGAGATCGAAGAGCGTCTCCGTGAACTAGAATCGGCTTACACCGAGCTTCTGATCCGGGATCAGCAAAAGACCAAGCTGATCGAGGATCTGCGCAGCCAGATCGACGACCTGCAACGGGGGAAGCGCCGTCCATTGGCAGCCTCGGACACCGGCCACGATCACGGCGACGGGCATCCCCATGACGAGGAGCACGGCCACGGCGCAGGCGAATCCGATCTCTTCGCCGTCGATGTCGGCGGTGGCACCGCCAGGCTGTCGGGAATCTTCCTCGACGTCTCAGGCGCCGCCGGCGGCTCTACGGAAACCGGGGAGGTTCTTCAGGAGCTCCAGTTCGGTGACCACGACCCGGACACCAACGGCTTTACCCTGCGCACTGCCGACGTCAGCTTCGCTGGCGGCTTCGATCCATATTTCGATGCCTATGCCAATATCGCTTTCTTCATAGACAACGAAGGCGAGACAGTCGTCGAACTCGAAGAGGCTTTCCTGCAGACCCAGGCCGAAGCTGGCTTCATACCCGAGATCAGGGCAGGCCAGTTCTTCACGGAGTTCGGGCTGTACAACCCGGTTCACATCCACGACCACGACTGGCTCGATCAACCCTTTGTTCTGTCGCGCATTCTTGGCCCCGACGGCCTGCGCGGTCAGGGCGCCCGTCTGGCTTGGCGCAGCGCGCACGTGGAGCCCTTCACCTTCCTGGTCGGCGTACAGAACGCCTTCGGCGAGACTCAGGCGAGCTTCCGCTCCAGCGACGAGCTGTTCGAGGAACTGCCGATCGGGGGGATCGACTTCGTGGAGCAGGAGGTGGAGAACGCCGGCGACCTGACCTACCACGCACGCCTCGCCAAGCAGTTCTCGATCGGCGCAAGCGACGTCTCGCTCGGCGTCTCGGCCCTGATCGGGCCCAACGCGTCGGGCGAGGACGGCCGGACGTTGGTCGGCGGGATCGATCTCGCCTTCCAGCGCGGTTTCGCAAACGGATCCGCGTTGAGCCTCCAGGGCGAGTTCGTCTACCGCGACTACGATGTCGACGACAGCAATCCCAGCGGCGCCGACGATCTGACCGACTATGGCTTCTACGCCCAGGCGCTCTACGACTTCGGCAACGACTGGTCGGCCGGCCTGCGCGGCGAATTCGCCAGCGGCGACGGCGAGAGCGTCGGCGACTTCAGCGGCCGCAACAGCGACCCCTTCCGTTCGGACCGCTATCGAATCTCGCCCCTTGTCGCCTGGCAGTTCACCCCCTACTCGCGCGTCTCCCTGCAATACAACTACGACAACGCCGACTTCCTGGACGAAGGCGACGCCCACGCGGTCTGGCTGGGGCTCGACTTCTCGATTGGGGCCGGACGCCGGGTCGAGTTGGGCAACCACGGCCCGGCTCATGCCCACGGCGAGGCGCATGGTCACTGACCGCTGCGGCCAGGCGGTCAGTACAGCATGCCGTGCGCCCCGAGAACCGCCGCGGCCGTGGTCACGGCGCTGGCGGCCAGCAGCAGCCAGTGCGCGCGCTGCACCAGGGCGAAGGTCCGGTCCGGGTCATGGGCGGCCTGCTCGCGCAGCCAGGCATGCAGAACGAGCGGCTCGGCAACGAAAAGGATGGCGGTGAACAGCAGCCAGACCAGGACCATGGCGTGCATCCACCAGTAGCCCGGCTCGAAGAACCTGTCCCAGGCGTCCAGCCGATGCGTCATGTAAAGGCCGCTGAGGCCGGCGACGGTGACCGAGACTTTTGCCTGGGCCGCGAAGCGACCTTCGATGGCCTCGAACAGCGCAAGACGGCGCGCCGGCTCGGCCAGGCGCCGGATGGCCGGCAGAATGACCGCCGTGACCATGGTCACGCCACCGATCCAGTGGACAACGGCGAGCACGTGCAGCGCCCGGACGAGGGTCAAATCGTCCATCAACGGGGTCAGGGCGACCGCCGCGCCGGGCGCGGCCGGGTCGCGATGAAGATCCCGACCGCCCCGAGCACCGCCGCCTGAACGAGAAGCAGCCAGCCGGGCAGACCGAGCAGGAAGCTCACGGAAAGTACCGCCACCATGGCAAAGAGAGCCGACAGCTTGGCGGCCGGCGCGATGCTGCGCTCACGCCGCCAGTCGCCGATCGCCGGGCCGAATCGGGGATGAGTCAGCAGCCAGGCCTCGAGCCGTGGCGACGAACGGGCGAAGGCGGCCGCGGCAAGAAGCAGGAGGGGCGTTGTCGGCACCAGCGGCAGCACGGCACCGGCGAGAGCGAGCAGCACGGCCGCCCAGCCGAGCGATTGCCAGAGTGCGCGCGGCATCGCCCAGCCTAGGCCGCCGGCGCGGGCGGTGGCGCGGCCGGATAGGCGCAATCGGCCAGCGTGGTCCGGTCCAGTTCGCGCAGAAAAGCCTCGCGCGCGGCGGCGAGACGGGCCTTCAGCCGGCAGCGCGGCGTCAGCGTGCAGGCTCCGCCGTCCTTGCGGAAGCATTCGACCAGGGCCTGACGCTGCTCGAGCCTGCGGACCACCTCGCCCAGGGCGATGGTCTCGGCCGGCTTGGCGAGGCGTAAACCGCCGCCGGCGCCCCGCTGCGTCTCCACATAGCCGGCGTGCGCGAGGTCCCGCACGACCTTGGTCAAGTGGTTGCGTGAGATTGCAAATTCGGCCGCGATCTCGTCGGTGGTGAAAAGCCGACCGGGTTCGCTGGCCAGTCGCATGAGCGCGCGCAGCCCGAAATCGGTGAACGAGGTGAGACGCATGGTCGCTCCCCTGAAGAAGCATTTGCCCTGCCGATTATGGTTCGATAAATAGGTATTGAAAATACCTATTATGGACTTAGCGCCAGGGACCGGGAAGCATTTGGCCATGAGCGACACTCCGACGCGTCGCGCGGCGGTCACGGCCGAGATCGTGGCGCGCACCGGCATCGACGAGACCATGATCGAGACTCTGGTCCACGCCTTCTATGCCCGGGTGCGCGCGGACCCACTGCTCGCGCCGGTGTTCGCCGCCAGGATCGAGGACTGGGACCAGCACCTCGCACGCATGTGCGCCTTCTGGTCCTCGGTCGCGCTGTTGTCAGGCAGCTACCACGGTCAGCCGATGGAAAAGCACCTGCCGCTGCCGGTCGATGCGCGCCACTTCGACCGTTGGCTCGCGCTGTTCCGGGACACCGCGCACGCGACCTGTCCGCCGGCCGCGGCGGAGCACTTCATCGAACGGGCCGAGCGCATCGCAACCAGCCTGGAACTGGGCATCGCCGGCTGGCACGGGACGATTCTGGCCAAGGGCGAACGCCTTCGCCGCACCGGCCTCGACGACAGCGGGCGAGGAAGGAGCCACTGACCGGACGGTCGCTTATCCCCTTCGATGGGACGACCGGCTGGACGCTGGTGTAACGCCTCTGGTCGTCCGGGCGCCGATCAGGAGGCCGAGGCGTGGCGTTCGATGCACACCTGCAACACCTCGTCCGGGTCGCGGCGCCACCAGTCGCGCTCGGAAAAGATCTCGACCTCGTGGAAGCCGGCGTAGCCGGCCGCCTCGACAAGGCCGCGCAGCCGCGGCAGGTCGATCACGCCGTCGCCCATCATGCCGCGGTCGAGCAGCAGATCGCGCGTCGGCACCAGCCAGTCGCAAATGTGATAGGCGAGCAGGCGCCCGTCACGGCCGGCGCGGGCGATCTGGCCCTGCAGGTCCGGATCCCACCAGACGTGATAGGCGTCGAGAGCGACTCCCACCCCGTCACCCAGCCGGTCGCAGAGGTCGAGCGCCTGGCCGAGCGTGTTCACGCAGGCCCGGTCGGCCGCGTACATGGGATGCAGTGGCTCGATGGCGAGCGGCATGCCGGCCGGCCGCGCGGCTTCGAGCAGTCTGGCGATGCCCTCCGCGACCATTTCGCGCGCAGCGGGCAGGTCCTTGGACCCCGCGGGCAGTCCGCCGACCACGAGCACCAGGCAATCGGCGCCGAGGGTGACCGCCTCCTCCAGCGCGCGCAGATTGTCCTCGTCGGCGCGCCGGCGGCCGTCCTCGGTTGCTGCCGGGAACATGCCCCCGCGGCATAGGCCGCTGACCCGCAGACCGGAGTCGGCGAGCGCACGGGCGCTTTCCTTCAGACCGATGCGGGCGACCTGGTCGCGCCAGGGCGCGACCGCCGGGATGCCGTGCCGCGCGCAGCCTTCGACCGCCTGGCGCAGGTCCCACTGCTCGCGCACCGTGGCCAGGTTGATGGAAAGCCGGGCCGTGTCGGGCATGTCAGGCGCCGTAGCGGCAGAGCGTCAGGTCATCCGGCGCGGGC
>CAZDBC010000141.1:0-7639 GCA_964503295.1 uncultured Kiloniellaceae bacterium
GCAACTGCGTGTCGCCGGCGAGCGGTTCGCCCTGCAGCCAGAGGGTGCGGTGCAGGCGCTCGACCCGGTCCAGCAGGCGGCGGTGACGCAGCAGGCGCGCGCGCAGGGAGAAGACGCCCCGGAAGCGCGCCTCGCGCGCCCGGGCCTGCTCGTCCAGCCAGTCCTGGTCGAAGTAGATGGTCCGGATGGTCCAGCCCTCGGCCTCGCGCCGGCCACCCCAGTGAAGCTGGTCCTGGTTCATCACGATCATCGAGCCGGCGGTGGCCTGCTCCTCGCCGCCGCGCTGCCCGACGGTCAGGGCGCCGCGCGTGATCAGCGACAGCACCGGGCGATCATGGGCGTGGCGGGCGAAGGTGAAACGGCCGAAGCGGCCGTGCAACAACTCCGCGCCGCCCAGCGCGCCGAGCCGGCGGAAGCGCAGCACCTCGCCGCTGCCGTGCAGGACGGCGGGGTCGGGCGCCGCGGCGGGCGGGGTTTCTCTACTCGCTCGGGTTGAGGCCATGCGACGAAGCCTAACCTCTCGCCAGCGCGGACTCGCGGTCGAATTCTGCAAGGCTGCCCGGCGCCGACCGCAGGTGCCGATTCCGGCCCCGTCTAAAGCGCGGCGTCCTCGGCCGCAGCCATGATCACCCGCGCCTCGAGGTGGGCGACGAGATCGGCCGGCAGCTCCATGCGCCGGGCGAGCTCGTCGAGATAGGCCCGCTCCTTGGCGTCGTCGGGGTCGATCGCCAGGCGCGAAGCGAGCCACAGCTCGGCCGCCTGTTCCGGCCCCGCGGCCAGCGCCGCGATGGCCGCCGCATCGCCCGGCTTGGCCAGCTCGTCCATGACGAAGGCCTTCTCCTCCGGATCGAGCTGCAGCTCGCCGATGCGCTGGAAGAGGCGCCGCTGTTCCTCGGCGTCGATATGCCCGTCGGCCTTGGCCGCGGCGATCATGGCGCGCACCACGGCGATGCGCGCATCGGCGCCGTCGCGGCTGTGCGCCGCGGCGAGGTCGAAGGCGCTGCCGGCCGGCGGCGGCGGGGGCAGCGCTTCCGCCGGACGGCCGGCGGGCGCAGCCTGCGTCGGGGCGGCGCGCCTGGCGGACCAGTCCTGCCAGGCCTTGTAGGCGAGGCCGCCGAGCACCGCGGCGCCGCCGTAGCCGACCACCTTGCCGCCGATCTTGCGCGCCTTCTTGGAGCCGAGCAGCAGGGCGACCAGCCCGCCCGCCGCGGCGCCCGTGGCCAGTCCGCCCCAGTTGCCCAGGCCGCCCCCGGCCGGTGCCGTGGCCGGGCCGCCACCGCCCGCCCGGCCACCTGCCTGGCCGCCCGGTGCTCCGCCGGCCTGCGGGCCGAGAAAATCTTCCAACAGCTTCTTCGGGTCGAGCACCATGGCGTCCTTGTCCTCCGTCGGGCCTGCGGAACCGTAAGGCCCGGCCGGCAGGAAACGTCGCCACGCTGGTTGCTGCGCGCGCCGCCGCCGGGCGCTTGTCAGGTAGGCCCGCGAAGCGGCGAGAACAAGGCAGCGCAACGCCCGGGCGTCCGCAGCGCGGCGGACGATCTCCGGCGTCTTCAGGCGGCCAGCACCGCGGAGTCGGTACCGCGCGCGCGCTTCAGGAACGCGCGGTTGACCGGGCTGTGCGGCTTGAGCGCCAGCCGCTCGTTGGCCATGGCTTCGGCAATGTCCTTGAGACCGCCGCGCAGGGCTGCCTCGGTCAAGGTCCAGTCGATGATATCGCGCTGGGCGTGGCTGCCGCCGAAGCTGTTGGCGATGAAGCGCGCGGGGTGCAGGCGCTCGACCGCGGTCGGATAGTCGCCGCGCCAGAAGGCGGCGAAGCCCTCGACCAGCGGCAGGCCGGTACGGCGCGCCCAGATCGCCGTTTCGGTGCTCTCGTTCGCCAGGGCGCGGTAGCTGTTGACGATGCGCTCGGCCTCTTCCTGGCGGCCCGCGCCCAGGTAGGACATGACCGCGTGCCAGTCGTTGAAGGGATAGAGCCGCCCGTCGGCATGCTGGTCCCAGGTCTGCGACAGCTCGCGCCAGCGCTCGCCGACGTCGTGCCCTGCCAGGTGCAGGCGCCACAGCAGCGCCGAGGCGTCGACGAGGTCGAGCGCTACGGCGCTGCGCTCGCCGCGGATCGGGCCGTCGTAGAGCCTGAACACCTCCTCGACCTGGCCGAGGTCGAGGTGGCAGAGCGCCCGGTGCCACCAGTTGTGCACCTTGAAGAAGTTGTCGTCGCCCGACCAGTAGGGCTCGCGCGCCAGCATCCAGCCGATGCCGTCCTCGGCGCGGCCCTGCATCTCCATGACGTGGGCGACGGCATGATGCGCCCAGCAGTCGAGCGGCTCCAGCTCGACCGCCTTGCGGCCGTTGGCCTCGGCGCGCGCGTAGTCGCCCGCCTCCTCCAGGCCGAAGGCGTACATGCCGAGCACGATCGGGTAGCCCGGCACCTCGGCCGACCAGTGGGGGAGGGCCCGGGCGATGCGGTCACGCAGGTCGCGCGCGTTGGCGCGGTAGAAGTCCATCAGGTGGCCGGCCTGCAACGCGACCAGGTCGCGCGGCCAGCGCGCGTTGTGGCGGTCGAGGGCGACCGCCGCGGCGGTCCATTCGCCGGCCAGGAGCTGCTCGAGCGCGGCGATGTGGGAGCGCTCCCGCTCGTCGAGCGGCATCGCCTTGGCCCGCTCGACCAGCGTCTTCGCCTCGGCGGTCGCCGCGGGCTCGGTGGCGAGGCCGAAGAGATAGGCCTTGAGGATCGCCGCCATGGCGAAGTTCGGCGCCGCCTCGAGCGCGCTGTCGATCAGCGCAAGGGGGTCGCCGCGATAGATGTTGAAGGCCTCGACGGCCTGGTCGAAATAGGTGACGGCCTCGGCTGTCGCGCCCGAAAGGGCATTGCCCTGGCGGTCCGTAATCATCGACACGACTCCTCCGCGAGTATTTGGCACCCGAATGTTTCAATACAAGCATTCGAGCGATTCAATTGAAAGTGCGGCCTGGAGTCGTGCCGGCGAGCCACCGGGGCGCCGCCCGATGACGGGGACGTCGGGTCAGGTTCCCGGGTCTCGCGCAGAAGGCGGAAGGATTCTGCGCCGCGTGCCGACGGCTCGGCGCGGCAAAGCCGTCAGAGCGGTTCGGCGAAGACCCGGTTGCGGTTGGCGTAGGTGACCCGGTACCAGCCCGACTCGCACTTGACGTGCCAGGTGGTCCAGCCGGGCGCCGCGGGGCGGCTCAGCCGGTGGCTGTTCGGCTTGCTGCAGGTGAAACCCTTGCGCTGGACCCAGTCGGCCAGGTCCTGCCGGCCCGCATCGGCGCCCGGCCCGCTTGCCTGGACACTGGCCTGGTTGGTCTTGGTCGCGGAGCGGAGCGATCCGGCGAAAGCCTGTTCGGCGTCCACGGCAGCGAAGCCGAGCGCCACCGCGAAACCAACGGCGGCGATGATGGAAACCCTTGAAATCATGGAGTCTGTCCCCTTCGTCTCTGCCGCATGACGGACAACGGAGGCGTTGCCACCGTCGGCCCTGCCGCGTCGACACACCAGCCTGGCCACTCGACAGTCACCCCTGGCGGACCTTTGTACGCGGTCGGGCATTAAGGTTAAACCGTAAATCTTTAGAGAAGGTATCCGCGCGCCGCGGCCGCCGAGGTCTAGAGGGCCGAAAGCTGTCGCGCAGGCACGCGCGGCAGCGCCGCCAGTTCGGCGGCGGCGGCCTTCGAGCGCAGCGCGCAGTCGTCGAGCGCACCGGCCGCCGCCAGGCGCAACGCCATGCCCGGCGTTTCGCCGTTCATGCGCCGATAGGCGATCTGCTGCAGCGGCGCGCAGGCGGTCGCCAGACTGTCCTCGAGGCGATAGAAGCGGTCCTGCTCGGGTGGGCTGAGGGCCGGATCCAGGCTCTTGCGGGCAATCGTCATCAGGATCCGGTTCTGGGTCTCCAGCACCTGGCGGGCGTAGCTCTCGGCCTCGCCGTTGAGGGCCATCAAGAGAATGTCGCCGTGGCGCACGGCGCCGGCGCAGCCTGCCGTGACCAGAACGGCACCGGCGATCGCCAGGGCCTTGTGCAAACGTCTCGTCCGCATGACCGTCGCGTCCCTTCATTGAAGCGGCCCGGCGGCCGCCCGTTCGGCTCCACGGTGCGCGCATCGCACCCGCGGGACGTGCTCGACGGGGAGTCTAGGCCGCCAGGGTTGGACAGCCGTTAAGCTCGTGCGGCCTTTGTGCCAAAGGCACTGCACCGCCGCGGCGAAACGGGCCGCTTCGCGCGCCCTTGGACGTCGCTGATTTTTCTATCTATCTCAATATTTTAATCGTCTGCGCCGGGGAATCGCGGCGTCCGGGCCGCGCCCGTCCGAGCGCCAGCTTCGGCCGACCGGTCGAGCGTCACAGCCTTGACACAAGACCGGCGGCCGACACCGCGGCGGCTACTCCGTGGGGGCACCCGCGCCGCCGCCGACCTCGTAGCTCGGCGGCGCCCCGAAGCCTTCCCCCGTCGGCTCGCCGAAGGGGTCGCCGGTCTCGAAATCGCTGCGGTCGAAATCGCCGCCGTCGAAGCTGTCGAAGGCGTCGAAGGCCTCGTCCGCGCGCGCGCCGGCGCCGTCACCGCCGGCGCCGAGCACGCCGCGGCCCCCTTCCAACTGCACCGTGCGGCTTTGGTACCAGGCACTGCGCACGGCCGCGTAGTAGTCGAGCGAGGTCTCCTTGAGGTCGTCGAGCGGCTCGAGCAGCTCCTCGCGAACCACCAGGAGATTGCCGCCGGTGATGGCGAGGTTGGTATAGAAGTCGAGAAGATAGGTGCGCGGATGGAAAAAGGCGTCGCCGATCTGCCCGACCCCGTCGCGCAGTGTCGTCGGGCCGAAGATCGGCACCACGAGGTAGGGCCCGGCATCGATGCCGTAGCTCCAGAAGGTCTGGCCCAGATCGGCATAGTGGTACGGCAGGCCGATCTCCTCGGCCACGTCGAAGAAGCCGGCCAGCCCGATCGTGGAGTTGACGATCAGCCTTCCGGTGGTCACGGCCGCGTTCTCCAGCTCGAACTGCAACAGGTCGTTGGCCAGAATCATCGGCGAGTTGAAGTTCTGGAAGGCGTTGCGCATGCCTTCCTTGAAGAAGTCGGGAAAGATGAAGCCGTATGTCCAGGCGATCGGCCGCAACAGCACCGTATCGAGAATGTCGTTGAACCAGAAAATGCCGCGGTTGAGACCTTCCAGCGGATCGCTGACCTCCAGGCGCGGGCCGCGCGGCGCATTCGCGTCCGCCTCCATGTCGTCTTCGGGCGGCGGCAGCGCGGCCGTCTGCATGGCCGGCGCGAACGCGGGAAAGGAGTCGCTGGCCTGCGCCAGGATCGGTTCGCGCAGCGCCGGCGCCGCGGCCACGGCCGCCGCCACGATTTCGGCATGGCGGCCCGGATTGCGCGCGATGGCGCCGATCACGGCAGCGCCCATGCGCGCCTCGGCGAGGGCGTAGGCCGCCGCGCCCTGCCGGGTCGCCGGCGGCGGCTCGAACGCCAGTTCGCCGATCGAGGCGGCGGCCCGGTCGATCTCCGCGGCGACCTCGGGCGACAGCGCGGCCTGCGCCCGCGCAGGTTCCGGCGACGCGCCGAGCGCAGCGAGAAACAGGGCCGCCGCGACGGCGAGCGCAGAGATTAAGCGGTACATGCCCCCGACTCCCCCGACTGTCCCCCATCGAGCTGCGGCGACATTTAACCGGCTTCGAGGTCCAAGGTCCAGAAACGACAGGCAAAACCGGGGCAAAACCGGCGCCGCGCTTGATTCGGGGCGCGCGCCGCTCTTTACTCGGAGCGTTATCGAGGAGGGGATCCGCAATGGTCCATCGCAGACTTCTGCTGTGCGCCGGCCTCGCCGCGGGGCTGATCGCCGCGGTGCCGTCGCACGGCGGCGCCACGACGCCGCAAGGCGCGGTGCAGCACATTCAGCGCCTCGGCAGCGAGGCGCTGGCCGTCATGCGCCGGCAGGACATCAGCCTCGCCCAGCGCGAGGCCGCCTTCCGGCGCATCATCTCGGAGGGCTTCGACGTGGTGCTGATCGCGCGCTTCGTGCTCGGACGCTACTGGCGCGCCGCCAGTCACGACGAGCGCGTCGACTTCGTCGAGCTGTTTCACGAGTACATGCTGCGCTCCTTCGCGCAGCGCCTGGGCGGATACCAAGGCGAGGACTTCACCGTCACCGGAGCGCAGCCGGCGGGCAAGCACGACATCATGGTCAGAACACGGATCGACCGACCTTCCGGCCCGGCGGTCGAGGCCGCCTGGCGGGTGCGCGAGATCGAGGGCCGGCACCGCATTCTCGACGTCATGGTCCAGGGCGTCAGCCTGGCGATCACCCAGCGCGACGAGTTCGCCTCGGTGATTCAGCGCTCCGGCATTCAGGGCCTGCTGCAGACCCTGCGCGCCAAGACCCAGCGCCTTTCGGTGTCCGGCAGCTAGATCAGGAGTTCCCACCATGTCCCGTTCGACCTTCGGTTCCTTCGCCTGCGCCGGCATGCTGCGCGCCGCGGCGCTCGGCGCCGCCTTGCTGCTCGCGCCCGCGGCCGTGCCGTCGGCCGGGGCGGCCGACTTCGAGGACGGCTGGGCCGCCTATCAGCGCGGCGACTTTCTCGCCGCGCACGCCGCCTGGCTGCCGCTTGCCGCGGCCGGCGACCCGCTCGCCCAGTACAACATCGGCGTGCTCTACGACGAGGGGCGCGGCGTCGAGCAGGACCGCCGGCTCGCCCGCCAGTGGTGGGAGAAGGCGGCCGCGCAAGGCCTAGCGATCGCCCAGCACAATCTCGCCCTGCTCCATCTCGCCGGAGACATTCCCGACGCCGACCCGGGCCGGGCGGTCGACCTGCTGCACAAGGCCTCGAGCGAGGGTTTCGCGCGCTCGCGCTATTCGCTGGGCAAGATGTACCTCGACGGCGTGGGCGTGGAGCCCGACCCGGCGCGCGCCTTCAACCTCATTCTGGTCGCGGCCCAGAGCGGCTTCGTCAACGCGCAGTACAACCTCGGCAAGATGTACCGCGACGGCGCCGGCACCGAGCGCGATATCGAGAAGGCCGCGACTTGGTTCCGCAAGGCGGCCGAACAGGGCTACGCCAAGGCGCAGAGCCATCTCGGCACCCGCTACGCCAAGGGCGAGGGCGTGCCGCGCGACGATATCGAGGCCCTGAAGTGGATCACCCTGGCCGCCGAGCAGGGCCACCAGAGCGCGCGCGAGAACCGCGAGGCGCTGCTGGCGCGCATGTCGCCCGCCGACATCGCCGAGGCCGAGCGCCGCGCCGCCGCCTTTACCCCGAAGCCGGCGAAGTAGGCGCGCTCAGAAGATCTTGCCGAAGGGGATGCTGTAGTAGACGGAGAGAATTTCGGTGCCGGGGTTGTCGTCGCCGATCGAGGCGTTGGAGATGTGGCTGAAGGCGAGGCCCAGTCGCGAACGGTCGTCGAAGCGGTAGGCCAGCTCGATCTGGGTGCGGAACTCGACCGTGCTGCCGAGGTCCTTGCCGTTGCCCTCGAAGTAGGCGCCCACGCCCGCGCTCGGCGTGAGCACGAGCCGGCGACCGAGGAAGATGTCGAACAGCAGGCCGCCGACCGGATAGAAGGCGCCGTCCGAGGTGAACTCGACGCCGGCCCAGGGTTTCAGAACCCAAAGCAGCTTCTCGCCGCGGTACTCGACGCGGAAGTCG
>CAZDBC010000142.1:0-4011 GCA_964503295.1 uncultured Kiloniellaceae bacterium
GGCGCATCGTCAGCGACGAGGAAGCCGAGGCGATCCGGCAGGAACGGCGGCGCCATATCCGCGGCGTGCTCTCGCAGCCGTCGGAGTCCGGCGTCGAGGGCAGGCGCCTGGCCGGCATCGGGTCGGGCTTCTTCGTGTCGTCCGCCGGCCACGTCGTGACCAGCCATCACGTGGTCGAGGACTGCGCGGTCGTGACCGTGGAGCCGACCGTGGGCGAGATGGCCGTCGTCGCGATTGCCGGGATCGAACCGAAGGCCGATCTTGCTTTGCTGGAAAGCGGACTATCGGCGCCGGGCGTTGCCGTGCTCAGCGGCGCGCGCGCCGCGAGCGCCCGCCTGCCCGCCGCCTTCGTCGGCTATCCCAATCAGGGGCTGGCGCCGCTCAAGCCGGTGCTGACGACGGCGGAGGTGGTCGGGCGGCAGATGGCAGGCGGTGATCTTTCCGTGCTCGTCGTCAAGGGCGAGGTCCGCTCGGGCAACAGCGGCGGACCGCTGCTCGACGCCGGCGGCCTGGTGCTCGGCGTCGTCTTCGCCAAGATCAATTCGGTCAAGCTCTTCGCGACGACCGGCCAGGCCATCCGCGACGTCGGCTTCGTCCTGCCCGTCGAGACCCTCCAGGCCTTTCTCGATCGTTTAGAGGTCGATTACCGGCGGCGCGATGGGGCGCGCGGCCAAATCGAATCGTCGCGCCTTCTGGACGAGGCCAGGGCCTACGTGGTGCGGGTCGGCTGCTGGAAGTAGGGATCGGCGCGGGCGCGGCGACGGTCAGCCGCTGCGCCGCCGCGAAGCCCTGATGCCGAAGACGAGCGTGAACCCGGCAAGCGCGGAGACGAACAGCGCCAGGCTGGAAGGCTCCGGGATCGGCTGAGGATCGACGAACAGGAAGTCCTGCGACGCCGTGTGGTAGATCTCGGTGCCGTCGGTCAGGGCCAGCCAGCCCCAGCCGACCGGCATCCCACAGTAGGACGGCAGGGGAGAGCCGACGCAGTGCGCGCCGAGACGGTGGCCCGGTGCGGGATCCGAATCGAAGTTGAACAGATTGCCGCTGCCGTCGGCGTATGCGAGCAGGCCGATCTCCGTGTCTTTGGCGATGCCGTGGATGCCGTCCAGGAACTTGATCGAGCCCGTCCCCTTGGTGCTCCAAGTGCCTATGCCGTCGTTCACGTGAATTTCCGGATCGTAGTAGTCGTTCTGGCCGTCGAAGTCGGTGTAGGTGAAGTCGATCTCGACCGTGACCGAGACCCCGCCGTCGTAGCTGCTGCCCCCGCCGGTGTCGCGCCCGCCGACCGCCGTTCCGTGAATGCGGAAAGTGTCGTCGTTGCTTCCGTCGTTCACCGTGAAGGTGGCCTGCATGTCGGTGAAGTCGAAGGTCCAGGTATCGCTGTCGCCGCCCGAGCTCTCGTTTGTGGCGAACCACTCGATGCCGTCCAGGCGCAGGCCGTAGGGCGGCGGCAGCTGGTTGCCGTCGGGGTGGCTCAACAGCGTGTAGCGATGCTCGGCGATCATGCCGGCCTGGGCCGGCCCGGGCAGGGCGCCCGCCCAGGCGGCGAACAGGCCCGCCGTCGCCAGCAGAGCAATCCGGTATCGCGTTCCCATGTCCACCTGCCCCCGAGTCGATCGTCTGTGACATTTCTGTAGCAAGACGCGGGCCACGGCTCGGACTCTCTACGGACATCAAGGACTTGCGACTTTCGGCGGGGCGGCATCCGGGAAGGGTTGTACAATTCCTTTGCAGTTGCGCCGGAATTCGGGCCTCGCCCGAGGTTTCGCGGTCCATCGGCCCAAAGCTCTTCAACCG
Organism: uncultured Kiloniellaceae bacterium; assembly: GCA_964503295.1. GTDB lineage: Bacteria > Pseudomonadota > Alphaproteobacteria > Kiloniellales > Kiloniellaceae > CAZDBC01. Next base: position 1,798 of record CAZDBC010000142.1, read on the forward strand.
CAAGGCGATCTTTGGTTAACGGCCCGGTCGGGCTGTCAAGAGGCTTTACAGGCGATCGGCCTCCGCTGCGTCTTGGTCGAGAACGGCCGGCGCGAGGGGCCGCCGGTCGCGCCGTCGCCGAGAGCGGCGGCGCGGCATCGTCTTGAAGGACGCTCACTCTTGGCCAACAATGCCGGGGCCGGTGACGACAGGCGGGTAGCTCAGTGGCAGAGTGCTCCCTTCACATGGGAGAAGCCGGAAGGTTCGACTCCTTCCCCCGCCTACCAGGCTTGTTGCGCGGCCGACGCCGCCTGGATTCCGCGCCGGGCCAGCAGCAGGTCGTAGACCTCGAGCGGATCCGACGGTCGGCCGCCCAGCTCCTCGCGGAAGAAGGCGAAGAAGCCGTCCATCCTGTCGAGAAAGTCCGCCAGTTCGTCCTGCGACGTCACGTAGGGCGTCATCCCGGGCACCAGCGACGGCGAGTGATAGGTGAAGCAGAAGACGCGGCAGCCCTGCTCGTAGAGGCTCCGGGCCAGGCGCTTGTTGGCCGCCAGGTCGATCCCCTCCGGCGTCAGGCGGATGCGCTCCAGCAGACCGCTGCGCGCGAGCAGGCCCGGCAGCCGCAGGCGCATGGCCGCGCGGCCGGTGACCTTGGGGAACAGGCCGGACCCCAGGCCGCGCAGCAGGCCGCAGAAGCCCGCCGACAGCGGCAGCTCGAGCAGCTGATTGCGGGACCCGAACCAGGTCGGCTCGAAGCCGACGGTCGAGAAATCGGGACCGCCGTCGGCGGCGAAGCTGGTGAAGGGCACCAGGCTGGCGTCGATGCGATAGCCGAGCTCCTCCAGGGTCGCGGCCGTGGCCGGGCCGACGCCGTAACGCCCCGCCTTGTAGACGGTCGGCCGTTCGCCGAAGGCCCGGCCGATGGCCTCGGTCAGGACCTCGAGCTTCGCCCGTTCGAGCGCCGGCGGCAGGTTGCCGGGATAGGAATTGCGCGCGTTGACCGTTTCTTCGTGAGGCGGGTTGACCCAGGGGTGCAGGTGTGCGCCGATGCGCGCCGTTCCGGCCTCGGCGAAGGCCTTGAGGGTGGCGACGGCGGCCGGGTCGGTCGCCACCGGATGGTCGATGACGTAGGTCGGCACGATGCCGTGACGCGCGAAGACCTTTTGTGCGAGATCTTGCGCCGCGATCGCGGTGACCGAGGTGTTCTCCCGTGCGTGGGGTTGACGCCAGTCGAACTCCTCCTCCGTATCGACTATGACGAGGAGGAGGGGCGGGTGATCGGGCGGAAGCGCTGCCCGCTGCCTGCGGAAGCTCTTGATCGTCGTCTCGGCGAGGGTGTCCGCACACACCGGGGTCCGCTCTCCGCTGTTCATCGCCCGCGGCCGGCGGCGGCCGGCCCGTTCGCCCGAGAATTCGTAACCGAAACCGAAGCTTAATCCACTTCTGGTATCACTGCACTCCCGCCGGTTGAGCAGGGCCGTCGCGACCCGGGACGAACGGCCTCTCGCCGCCGCCGCCCTTGTCGTTTTGCTGGCGGTCCGCGCCGCGAAAATCGCGTGCGGGTTGACATTCGTCACGGTGGCGGGCTGCGCGGCTTGTTACAATCGTGACACAAGAGATAATCAAAAAATTGTATAAATCGAAATCAATGCAACCTGAAAAATCCTGGCGGTCGGCTCGTGTCACACTCCATCGATAGGCTTCACCGGCACCGGGCGCGCTCGCCCCGAGTGCGCGGCGGGATGTAGGGCGACATGCTCCTCCGCCTGCCGCAGAACTACTTTTCCAAGCCCTTCGCGGTCCTCCTGGTCGGCGAGGCCTTGGTGTTTTTGCTCGCCTTCTACCTGGGCAAGGTGGCGAGCTGGACGGAGTTGCGCGATCTTCCGGCGACCTTCGCGGACCATATCGGCGAGGCGGCGGTCTATGTCGCCGCGGCGACCACCTCCATGTTCGCCATGGGGCTCTACCACGGCCGCTATTCCAGCCGCTTCGCCGACGTTTTCATTCGAACGATCCTGGCGTTGGTTCTGACCTTCGTCCTGCTGTCGATCGTCTTCTACGTCGTGCCGTCGCTCCAGGTCTGGCGCAGCGCGCTGCTGGTGGCCATGCCGGTGTCGCTCGCCGGCGTCTTCGCCCTGCGCTACGCCTTCTTGCGCCTGACCGACAGCGACCTGATCAAGCGCCGCATCCTCGTGCTCGGCACCGGGGACCAGGCGGCGGAGATCGAGAAGCTCG
>CAZDBC010000142.1:4021-7599 GCA_964503295.1 uncultured Kiloniellaceae bacterium
AGGGCTACGGCTTTCTCTGCGTGGGTTTCCTGCGCGTCGAGAACATCGCCCCGCGCGTGGCGCCGGCGCGGATCATCGGCCAGTGGCAGTCGATCAGCGACGTCTGCCGCGAGTTCGAGGTCGGCGAGATCGTGGTCGCCATGCAGGAGCGCCGCGGCATGGTGCCGCTCGAGGGCCTGCTCGACTGCAAGTTCGCCGGCATCCCGATCTACGACTTCATGACCTTCATGGAGCGCGAGACCGGGCGCTGCGACCTCAACGCCCTGCGCCCGAGCTGGTTCATCTACTCCGACGGCATCGCCGGCGGCCGGGTGCAGCAGGCGATCAAGCGCGGTTTCGACGTGATGGTCAGCCTGGTCCTGCTCGTCGTCACCTTTCCGCTCCTCTGCGCCACGGGGGTGGCCGTCCGGGTCGAAAGCCCGGGGCCGGTCTTCTACCGCCAGCCGCGTGTCGGCCTCGGCGGGCAGACCTTCCAGATCATCAAGTTCCGCAGCATGCGGGTCGATGCCGAGGCCGACGGCGCGCCGGTCTGGGCGGCGCGCAACGACCCGCGCATCACCAGCGTCGGGCGCATCATCCGCAAGTTCCGCATCGACGAGCTGCCGCAGATCATCAACGTCTTCAAGGGCGACATGAGCTTCGTCGGGCCGCGGCCCGAGCGGCCCGAGTTCGTCGCGCTCCTGGCCGAGAAGTTTCCCTACTACGCCGAACGGCACCGCGTGAAGCCGGGCATCACCGGCTGGGCGCAGCTGCACTACATCTACAGCGATTCGCTGGAGGGCGGGCTGACCAAGCTGCAGTACGACCTCTACTACATCCGCCACTACAGCTTCCTGCTCGACCTCTTCATCGTGATCCAGACGGCGCGCGTCATTCTCTGGCCGGCCGGCGCGCGCTAGGAGGACACCGTGGGGGAGGCGGCCGCGACCTTGCCGATGCGCAAAACGGACGACGTCTCCCGCCGCGCGGACCGCCGTGCCCGCCGGCTGCTGCACGTCTTCGCCAGCTTCGGCCTGGGCGGCGTGCCGATCCGCATCTGCGACGTCGCCAATCGCCTGCCGCCGGGCTTTCGCCACACCGTCGTGGCGCTCGACGGCTGCGACGCGGCGCGCCGGCGGCTCGCGCCGCACGTCGAGGCCGAGTTCCGCAGCCTTCGCCTTTCGCGCTACGACCTGCCGGGCAGCCTCTTGCGCGTCCGGCGCCTGCTGCGCGCGGTCTCGCCGGACCTGCTGCTGACCTACAACTGGGGCGCGGTCGAGTGCGCCCTGGCCAACCGCTTCGCCCCGCTCTGTCCGCACATCCACTTCGAGAGCGGCTTCGGCGTCGAGGAGGGCGACGGCCGCCTGTGGCGCCGCAACCTCTTCCGCCGCCTGGCGCTCGGGCGCGTGCGGCGGCTCGTCGTGCCCTCCGAGACGCTGGAGGAGATCGCGGTGCGCAGCTGGGGCGTGCCGCCGGCCCGGCTGCTTCGCATCCCCAACGGCGTCGATCTCGCGCGCTACCGCGGCGAGCCCGGCCGGCGCGCGCCCCTGCCGGCGCTCGGCGCGGGCGACTGGCAGACCGTGATCGGAACCGTCGCGCCGCTGCGCCCGGAAAAGAACGTCGGCCGGCTGCTGCACGCCTTCGCCGCCCTGCCGGCCAGTGAGCGTTGCGCCCTGGTGATCGCCGGCGACGGCCCGGAGATGGGCCGCCTGCGCGGGCTCGCCGCGGACCTGGGCATTGCCGAACGAACCTTTTTCCTCGGCCATGTCGAGGACGTGCCGGCCGTGCTGCGCGCCCTCGACGTCTTCGCGCTCTCCTCGGACACCGAGCAGATGCCCAACAGCCTGCTGCAGGCCATGGCCGCGGCCCGGCCGGTCGTCGCCGTCGACGTCGGCGACGTGCGCCGCATCCTGGCCGGGGACAATCGTCCGCTGGTGGTGCCGCGCGACGCGCCGGGCGCGCTGACCCGGGCGCTGGCCGAGCTGGCCGCCGATGCGCCGCGCCGCGCCCGACTCGGCCAGCTGAACCGGGCGCGGGCCGAGCGCCACTACAGCCTCGAGGGGATGGTCGCGGCCTACCGCGACCTCTTGGCCGCGCCATGAGCCCGGATGCCGCCGTGCCCGCTCGCGACCGGCCCTTGCGGGTGCTGACCTTCACCACGCTCTATCCCAACGCTGCCCGGCCGCAGCACGGCGTCTTCGTCGAGAACCGCCTGCGCCAGCTGGTCGCGGGCGGCGCGGTCTCGGCGCGCGTCGTCGCGCCGGTGCCCTGGTTCCCCTTCACGAGCGAACGCTTCGGCGCCTACGCGGACTTCGCCCGCGCGCCGCGCGCCGAGAGCCGCCACGGCCTGGAGATCGAGCATCCGCGCTATCCGGTGGTTCCCAAGCGCGGCATGACCCTGGCGCCGCTCCTGCTCTTCGCCGGCGCGCAAGGGGCGCTCGCGCGCCTGCTGCGCGCCGGCCCGGCCTTCGACCTGATCGATGCCCACTACGTCTACCCCGACGGTGTGGCGGCGGTCATGCTGGGCCGGCGCTTCAGCCTGCCGGTGGTGGTGACCGGGCGCGGCACCGACCTCAACGTCCTGCCCGACCATGCCGGTCCGCGCGCCTGGATCCGCTGGGCGGCGCGCCGGGCCGACGGTCTGGTCACGGTCAGCGCCGCGCTCGCCGATCGCCTGGCGGCGCTCGGGGTCGAGCGCGGGCACATAGCGGTGCTGCGCAACGGGGTCGACGGCGCGCGCTTCCGGCCGGTCGCGCCGGGCCCGGAGTTCGTCCGCGAGGGCACGGCACCGCTCGCCCTTTCGGTCGGCAACCTGGTGCCGCTGAAGGGCCACGACCTGGCGATCCGGGCCCTGGCCGAGCTGCCGGACCTGCGCCTCTGGATCGCCGGCGCCGGGCCGGAGCGCGTCGCGCTGGAGCGCCTGGCCGAGCGCCTGGACGTCGCCGGGCGCGTGCGGTTTCTGGGTGCCGTGCCGCACGAGCGCATGCCGGAGGTCTACGGCGCCGCCGACGTCCTGGTCCTGGCTTCGGAGCGGGAAGGCTGGCCCAACGTCCTGCTCGAGGCCCTGGCCTGCGGCACCCCGGTCGTGGCGAGCGACGTCTCCGACCTCGCCGAGGTGCTGAGCGCGCCGGCCGCCGGCCTGCTGCTGCCCGAGCGCAGCCCCGAAGCGATCGCCGCTACCGTGAAGCGGCTGTTGGCCGACCCCCCGACGCGACAGGACACCCGACGCTATGCGGAAGGCTTTTCCTGGGACGCCACCACCCGGGGCCAGATCGAGCTGTTCGAGGCCGTGCTGCGCCGGCGGGCCGCGGGGCTGCGCCGGCCCCTGTCGAGTGGCGAAGAAAGCGGGTATCATGCCTGAGCCTTGCCACCGGAACGGGAAAGCCGCCTGGGGCCGCGCCGGCGCTTTTACCTCTTGCTATGGGGTCTTCGGCTATTGTTCTCTTGAGGCGCGCCAGGCAGGGCGCGCGGAGCGGGGCCAGGACGCGTGAGCGAGCTCTACACCCTTTTCTTCCACTACCTCAACGCGCTCTGGAAGCGGCGCTGGCTCGTGCTGCTCGTCGCCTGGGCGGTGGCGGTCCCGGGCTGGCTGTTCGTCG
>CAZDBC010000143.1:0-2667 GCA_964503295.1 uncultured Kiloniellaceae bacterium
CGGCTATTTCCGCGCCGACCCGAACCAGCCGGGCGCGGTGGCGCAGGCCATGTTCCTGGTCGCCGAGACCAGCGCCATCCGGGAAGACACCGAGGCCTTCGACTCGCTTGATTTTGCGCAGAGTCTGGCGATCGACCGCGAACTTGGGGACCACTGGCGGGTCTCGGTCGGCGGCCTCCTGGAGTACAGCATTCTGGACGAGGGCGACGACGAGCCGAGCAAGACCTTCTTCCTGGTCGGTCTTCCGGTCTCTGCCGGTTACGAAGATGTCGACGACCCGCTCGATCCGACGCGGGGCCTCAGGTTCGGACTGAGCGGAACGCCCTATTCGGCCTTTCTCGAGGAGACCATTCAGTTCTTCGTCACCGAGGCGACCGGGTCGACCTATTACGATGTCACCGGCGAAGGCGGGGTCGTGCTCGCCGGCCGGACCCGACTGGGGTCGATCTTCGGGGCCGGTCGCGGCGAGATTCCGGCCAATAAGCGCTTCTATGCCGGCGGCGGAGGCTCCATCCGCGGCTTCGACTTCCGCTCCGTCGGTCCTCTCGACGACAGCCAGGATCCGATCGGGGGCCGTTCCGTCTTCGAGGTCGGCGCCGAGGTCCGGCTGCGCATAACTGAGGACATCGGCCTCGTGCCCTTCATCGAGGGCGGCACCGTCTTCGAATCCGTCGTGCCCGATTTCTCGGAGGAGCTGCTCTGGGGCGTAGGGCTCGGGCTGCGCTACTACACGGCGATCGGTCCCGTGCGTCTCGACCTCGCCACGCCGCTCAATCCGCGCGACAACGACGACCTGATCCAGTTCTATGTCTCGATCGGGCAGGCCTTCTGACCATGGCGCGCCCCAAGACATGGCTGCGCCGGCTGGGACTGATTTTGGGCCTGCTCGTGGTCGTTCTGCTCGCGGGCCTGGCGGCGGGTCTGGCCGCCATGCGCAGCGAGGCGGGACGCGCGTTCCTGCGTGCGACGATCGAGCGGCAGGTCAGTGACCCGCAGGGCCTGAGCCTGACGATCGCCCGGCTCGAAGGCGCGCTGCCGCACGAGGCGATCGTCGAGGGCGTCGTGCTCGCCGACCCGGAAGGCACCTGGATGACCGTCGAGCGGGCGGTGCTGCGCTGGTCGCCCTGGCGGCTGCTGACCGGCCGGGTCGTGATCGAGGAGTTGTCCAGCTCCTCCATCGTTGTCGAACGGGCGCCCAGGTTGCCCGAAGCCCCGGCTGCCGAGCCGGCGGCGCCTGCCGGCTTGCCGCTTCTGCCCGTCGACGTGGTGCTGGAGCGCCTGCAAGTCGACGGCCTTCGCTTGGGCGCGGCGCTGCTCGGCGAGCCGGTGGAATTGACCGTTTCGGCCGCCCTGGCCGCGCCGGTCGGCGGCGCGATCGAGAGCAGCTTCGAGGTTCGTCGGCTGGGCGGGGCTTCTGCGACCATGGCCGGCAGACTGACGTTCGACCCCGGCGCCGAGACGGCCTCGGTCGATCTCGAGCTCTCAGAACCCGCCGGCGGGCTGATCTCGCGGCTCGCCGGGCTGCCGGGCGCATCCCCGGTTTCCCTGAGTCTCGAGGGGCAAGGTCCGCTTGACGACTGGCAGGGGCGGTTGCGCGCCGCGGCCGGGGCGCAAACAGAGGTAAGCGCGGAGATCGCCCTGAGCGGCGAGACGCCTCGGCGTCTCATCCTTTCGGGCGACGCCCGCCTGGCCGGCCTCGTCGAGGAGAACCTCGCCGGTGTCCTGGAGCAGGCGATCGCCTTCGAACTGGACAGCCGCTGGCAGGGCTTTTCCGAGGTGGAACTGCGGCAGCTCCGGATCGCTCATCCGGCTGCGCTGCTGACGGCGGGCGGACGGCTCGATCTCGAGACGCTGGAGTCCGATCTTTCGGCCGACCTCGAGATCCTCGATGATTCGGTACTCAAGACGCTGGCGCAGCTCTCCCTGAGCGATGGCCGCCTTCATGTCGAGCTGCAGGGCCCCTTGACGCAACCCGATCGCCTGCTCGCCGATCTCGCGATCGAGGAACTGCAAGGGCCTGCTTTTGCCGTTCGGGCGATCGGCTTGCGATTGACGGCGAGCCCTACGGCTGGACAGCGCCTGGCGCTCGAGGGGGAGGGCCGGCTCGACGGGCTTCGCGTTGATGGGCTTCCAAGGGACGAACTTGCGGCGGCGCCGATCGAACTCGCCCTGGAAGGGTCGCTCGGCCTGGCCGATCCGGCCGTTACTCTGGACTCCTTGCGCGCGACCCGGCCCGGCCTTGCGCTCGTCGGCAGCGGGACGCTTCGACCCGACCTCGACGGCCTGGAAGCGCGCGCCCTGCTCGATGTCGAGGATCCCCTGCTGCTCGAGCGGCTGGCCGGGACGCCGCTCAGCGCCGCCGGCCGGATCGAGCTCTCCGCAAGCAGCGCGCGGCCGGGTCATGGCATCGAGCTGACCTTGGATGCCGCGCTCGAATCCTTCCGCACCCGGGTCCCTGCGGCGGATGCCTTGCTCGGTCCCCGACCCGCAATCCAGGCCGCGGTCCGAATGGAAGAGGGTGGGCGGATCGTCGTCGAACGGGCGACGTTGGAAGGGGCTCGCGCGCGCCTGGCCGCCTCGGCGGTGCTGCCGCCTTCGGCCGATCACGTAACCGCCGACTATCGGCTCGAACTGCCGGCGATCGCCGCGCTGTCGGCGATCCGCGAG
>CAZDBC010000143.1:2677-6455 GCA_964503295.1 uncultured Kiloniellaceae bacterium
CACCGCTGGGCACCGACTTGTCCGGCCAGGTCGAGGTGGCGGGGAGCCTGATCGGCCCCTTCGACGACCTGGCGGCCGTGGGGCGCCTGACCGGCCGCGACGTCGCCGTCGGCAAACAGCCGCTCGCGGCGGTGCGCCTTGACTACGATCTCATAGGCCTGCCCGGCGCGCTGAACGGCCATGTCAGTGCCACGAGCCGCATTGCCGATCGCGCCGTCGCGCTCGATAGCGAGCTGGACCTGGAGCCGGGGGCGCGCCTGACGCTGTCAGACTTGACGGCCCGGCTCGGCGAGGAGCTGGCTTTGGCCGGCGAAGTGGCGCTGGCGCTCGCCGGCGGCATGCATGCGGGACGCCTGCGCGGGCGGTTGGCGGCGCCTCAGTGGGTCGAGCTTCCTGGCCGGCTGGCGTTCGCCGGCGACCTCGATCTGAGCGCCGATCTCGGCAGCGAGGGCGGCCGACAGCGCCTGGCGCTGGAGGTGGACGGCCGTGCCTTGCACCTATGGCTGGACGGAAGCCTGCTGAGCAGCGGTCCCCTGAGACTGGACGCGCGGCTCGACGATCTGCTGGCCGCGCCGCGCGGCGAACTCTCCGGCGAATTCAACCGGCTGGCCTATCAGGATCTGGAGCTCGACCGGCTCGCATTGTCGGCGCAGGGTGACCTCGGGTCCTTCGATGTCGGACTGAGCCTGCGCGGCGACCTTGCCGGGTCCTCCGACCTCGAGCTGGCCGCGACGATCGGCGGCGCGATGGCGCCCACGAGGACCATCACGCTGCGGCGCCTGGCCGGGCAGCTCGCCGGGCTCGAGGTCGAATTGGAGCGCGAAGCCCGCCTGTTGCTGGCGCCCGAGCGGCAGCGTCTCGAGGACCTCGCCCTGCGGGTGGCCGGCGGGCGCCTGGAAGGCGGCGGGCAGCTCACGCCGGGAGCCCTCGATCTCGAGTTGGCCCTGCGCGAGCTGCCCCTTGGTCTGCTCGCCGAGCGCGACCTCGGACCGCCGCTCAGCGGCGAGCTGGCGGCCCGGATGAGCCTGTCGGGCGATCCGGCCCGGCCGCAGGGCGATTTCGAGCTCTCTGTACCGGCTCTGTCCAGCAGCGAGGGGGCCGCGCTCGGCGTTCCGCCGGTCGAGCTGGCGGTCGAGGGCCGACTGGAGGGCGGCGAACTGACGCTGTCCGGGCGCGCGTCGGGTTTCGCGGATCGGCCGCTGACGCTGGAGGCCGCGCTCCCGCTCGACATCGATCTTTCGACCTACGCGGTCGCCCTTCCCGAGACCCGCCCGCTCCGCGGAAGCCTGGCCTGGCAGGGGCAGCTCGGCGAGGTGGCGCGCTATCTTCCGCTCGACGATCAGGAGCTGGACGGGCAGCTGTCGCTCGACCTCGCTGCGGAGGGAACGCTCGGCCGGCCGCGCCTGGTCGGCGGGCTGACCCTGCGCGACGGGCGCTATCAGAACATCGAGACGGGCACGCGCCTTGCCGACCTCAGTCTCGATCTGACTGTCCAAGACCGCCGCCTTGTTCTAAGCGAGCTGAGCGCGACCGACGGCGAGGGCGGCCGGCTGGCGGCGGCCGGCAATCTGTTGCTCGACCCGGAACGGGACTTCCCGCTCGAGGCCGAATTGACGATGAACGGCTTTCGGGTCACGCGCATGGAACTGGTAACTGCCACCGCCGACGCCGGGCTCGCCGTGCGCGGCAGTCTCGCGGATGCCCTGTTGTCCGGCAGCGTGACCGTGACCCGTGCGGAAATCCAAATTCCCAACCGACTCCCACCCGAGGTGGTGGTCATCGATGTCACAGAGGTGAGGGGCGGGCGGCCAGTCACGCCCGAGGATGATGGCGCGGCCGGCGCGGCAGGACTGGAGTGGCTGCGGCTCGACGTCTCTCTGGCCGCGCCGCAGCAGATCTTCGTGCGCGGACGCGGGCTCGATTCGGAATGGGGCGGCCAATTCGACATCGCCGGCACCGCCGCGCAACCCGACGTGAAGGGCGCCCTGCGGCCGATCCGCGGCCAGTTCGCCCTGCTGGGCAAGGTCTTTACCCTGCGCGAGGGCAGCATCACGCTGCCCGGTGGCACCGACAGCGAGCCGCGGCTCGATCTCGCGGCGCGCTACGAGGAGGACGGATTCGCGGCCACGGTCCGGATCGGCGGCACGGCCAGCGCGCCGAGCGTCAGCCTCAGTTCAAGTCCGCAGTTGCCGGAAGACGAGATCGTGTCGCGCATTCTGTTCGGGCGCGGCAAGACCACCCTGACTCCGCTCGAGGCCCTCGAGCTGGCCGATGCCGTCGCGACCCTGAGCGGTCGCGGCGGCGGCGGCGGCGTGCTCGACTTGGCACGCAAGACCATCGGTGTCGACGTATTGCGCGTCGGGACCGACGAGGCCGGGCAGGTCGGGGTGACCGCCGGACAGTACGTGACCGAGAACGTCTTCCTGGGCGTCGAACAGGGGATCACGCCGGGCAGCACGCGGGCGACGGTCGAGGTCGAAGTGACGCCCAACGTCACCCTCGAATCGAGCGTCGGCGCGGCCCAGGACAGCAGTGTCGGCGTGCGCTGGCAGTGGGATTACTAGGGTACGGCCCCGCCGGCTCGGATCGGGCCTCACTGCCATCCCGTCTCAAGCCGTTGCGTCTCTTCCCCCGGCGTGAGGGGCGCGTTCTTCATCATGCGGTCGATCAGGGATTCGATCGCGGTGTCCGTGGACCCCGAGGCCGGGCCGTAGCCGGTCTCGTCTGTCGCGGCCGGCGCCGGCGCCTCGGTGATCAACACTTCGGTTTGCCAGCGGCCGTCATCATGCCGGCAGGCCACGCCGAAGACCGCGCGGCTGTCCGAACCGCCGGGCAGAACCGCTTCGAACTCGCGGCACCAGCGCTCGGCGCGATCGCGAAAGCTGGCCAGCGGTGTGATCCGGCCGGACATGTCCCCCGACGCTGTCGTAGCGAAGCGCTCGGTCGCACCGCTCGGTCGACTTTCCAAAGCGGTCTGTAGCGCCTCGGCTGCGCTGCCTGTTGCGAAGGGGACAGGCGAGCCGGTCGGCGGCTCCGTTGCAAGGTCGAACGGCACCAGCCGGCCAAGCGCGATGCCGAGCACCAGGCAGGCGGCCAGCGCCACGGCCTGGCCCGGCCGGAACGGGCGGGCGCCGGCGGTGCGACGGCGCCCGGCACCGCTTGCCTTTGTCCGGGTTTGCGCGGCTGCGGACGAACCGTTGCCGCGCGCCGCACGCAGCAGGCGCTCGGACACCGGCTGCTCTACCACCGGGGCAAAGGCCTGCTCGAGGACCCGCGCCGTTTCGGCAAAGACGGCAACCCGTCGGCGGAGCTCAGGATCGCGCTCGATCAGCGCCGCCAGCCGCTCGCGCTCGGCCGGTGCCAGCTCGCCGTCAACATAGGCCATCAGCATTTCGTCGCTCACTTCGGACATGCTTCACCCCGCAGCGGACGATGAAGATTCGGGACGCATCGGTGCGCCGTTGCTCTCCAGCAGTTCGTGCAGCCGCCGTCGCCCGCGGGCGAGCCGGCTCATGATCGTCCCGACCGGAATCTCCAGGACGGATGCGGCTTCGGCGTAGGTCAGACCCTCCACGCAGACCAGTATCAGCACCAGCCGTTGCTCGTGCGGCAGCTCGTCCATCAGGGCCTGGACTCTGCCGAGCATGAGCCGGGCCTCGCTGTGGCCTGGGCCGTGCCGGCTCGGCAGGTCCTCCAGCTCTTCGGCCCCGACCCTTTTGCCGCGGAGGCGCCCGGCGCGCATCCGGTCGATCGGCAGGCGGTGGCCGATCACGCCGGT
>CAZDBC010000143.1:6465-7584 GCA_964503295.1 uncultured Kiloniellaceae bacterium
GTCGGCCAGGTCGCGCATCCGGTCGATCCAGATGTTCTGGATGAGGCGGTACATCCAGCTGTCCAGCCGGGTGCCGGCCTGAAAGCGGTCGAGCCGTTCGAGCGCCCGCTCCACCCCCGCCTGCACCAGGTCGTCGGCCTCGTCCATCGAGCGGGTAAGGCCGCAGGCGAAACGGCGCAGGCGGGGCAGAAGCGCCACGAGCTCGCGTCTTATGTCCTCGCTCACGCGCTTTGCACCCCGCTGGTCCCTCCTGCGATGATAACGGGCGGTTCCGCGATCTATTCCCGCCTCTGGCCATCGGGCCCCGGGGGAATAGTTTTCCCCGCTGCCCGTTGTCGGTTCGAAGCCGGTGGCAGGCCGCGCCGCTGTCGCCCTCTCCGTCGCAATCGCTGAGCAAGGCATCGCATGATCCCGCTGTTCCGCCAAGCCGCACCGCTGTCCCTGGCGATGGCCCTGCTTCTGCTCGGGCCGGGGGTGGCGGATTGGCCGGACATTCCACTCGCGGGACCGACAGCCGCCTGGGCCGATGACGGCGACGGGGATGGCGAAGGAGATGGCGACGGGGACGGCGACGGCGACGGCGATGGGGCCGGTACGGCCGGTGAAAGCGGCGACGACGGCGACGACGGCGGCGACGCCGGTGACGATGGCGGTGGCCTGGACGATGACGCCGAACCGGGCAGCGAGGATGAAGCCGAGGGTGCGCCGCCGAGCGCGCATCTTGGCAATCTGCAGCGTCTCGATCCGACCCAGGTGCGCGCCCTGCTCGGCAACTGGAGCCGCTCCGTCGCTGTCGAAAGCGGCGGAGCACCGGGCTTCGAGGCGCGCACGATCCTGGCCATCGACGCCGGCGAGGCGGTACTCGGCGATCTCGTCGACCAGGGCTTTGCCGTGGTCCAGCGCAGCGAACTCGACCGCCTGGGCCTCGTCGTTGCCAAGCTTCGGGGCCCGCCGGAACTGACCGCGGAAGAGGCGTTGCGGCGGGCCCGCTCGCGGCATCGCGACAGCCTCTTCGCGCTCAATGCCTTCTACCGCCCCGCCGACGCCGCCGCCTGCGCCGATGCCCGCTGCTATGGGCCGCGGCTCATCGACTGGCCGGTTGCGGATTTGCGCTGCGGA
>CAZDBC010000144.1:0-242 GCA_964503295.1 uncultured Kiloniellaceae bacterium
GACAGGATCTTTCGCGCCGCCTCGACCGTCTTGCCCTGCACCGCCTTCTTCTCGATCGTCTGGGGAGTCAGCCCCAGGTGGCCGCACACGCGGTGGCCCGCCTCGGTCAGCCGCGCGACCGTCTCGAACCGCGGGCCTTCGAGTTTGACGCCGTCCGCCCCGGCCGCGCGCAAGCGCGCGGCGCTCGCCAGGGCCTGCTCCGGCGTCTCGTAGCTGCCGTAGGGGAGGTCGGCCAGGACAAA
>CAZDBC010000144.1:252-3880 GCA_964503295.1 uncultured Kiloniellaceae bacterium
GTCGTCGAGCGTCACCTCCGTCTCGCTTGAATAGCCCAGGACATTGGTTCCCAGGCTGTCGCCGACCAGCAGGACATCGACCTTCGCCTCGTCGAGTGCCAGCGCGGTCGGGTGGTCGTAGCACGTCAGCATCGAGAGCCTGTCGTGGCCCGGGCGGCGGAGCGGCTTGTCGGCGCTTTTGCCCATGTGCGTCTCTCCTTCGTCCTTCCCCCCGCGGCGCCGCCGCACGAAAGCCGGCCGTCGCGGCACCCCGCAGTCGAAACAGCGACGATACCGAACTCTCTTCGACCGAACCGGTCGGAACGGCCGAAATGCACTTTCATAACAGTTCTTTAGGATGACAACCGGGCAGAAAGCTCGCACAGCCTTTGCGACGCGGCAAGGCGATTCCCGACGCTTCGCGCGGCGTCAGGGCTGCGGCGGCCTCTCGATCAGCGGCTCCAGGCGGGCGAGAAGCGCGCGCGCGTCGTAGGCATCGGGCCGGTCGGCAGGCTTGTCGCCTTTGCCCATCACGATGTTGGCATAGGCCGTATAGCGGTCGCGCGGGCGCGTTCTGGCGGTCGCCAGACCTGCCGCGCCGAAGCCGGGGCGACAGTAATAGCAGGAATAGCCTGCCCAGTAGCCCGGCCAGTATCCGGGCCAGCCGCCGTAACCGACGACCGAAGTCTCATAGGTGGTCCGACGTTCGGTGTCGCGCTCGGTGACGATGAAGTGATCATAGTCGTTTTCGAGAGTCGCCTCGGCCGCGCGATAGAGAAGATAGTTTTCGACCGTTTCCCGGGGCGTCAGGCTGTTGCCGGCGAAGGTGACGCGCACGCGGTTGGCTTCGAGCGGCTGCACTGCATAACCGAAGCCGTCTTCGGCCGGGCGGTAGGGCGTCGGGCCGGCGCATCCGGCAAGGGCGGCGAGAACGACGATCCCGGCGGCGTACTTCAGCCTGACGGCAAGATCTTTCATGGCGGTCTCCGTTCGCCCTTTCATATGGGTCGCAGCCACCATCGAAAAAGCAGTCAGCCGAACGCGATGGCGCAAACCGACGGCTGATCCGACATTTCGGCACTGCAACGGGTCCTTCCTTGGTTGGCGTCGACGAAGCCCGACGCGCTGAAGACCAAGAGGCTGCAAGTCGCGATAGCTGTCGGCGCCGACAGTCGTCTCGCCGAATGGTTGTGGGTCACATGCGAGCTCGGGCGTCCATTTAATCTTTCTGGTTGAATTGCTCCGGGATCCGTGTTCGATTATATGGACAATTTTTACCTTAAATTTTGCGGCGGACCGAATGGTCCCCGCTCTCCGCTCACCGGTATACGGTGATGATACTGAAAGCGACGCGCGACCCGAGCGGCTTAAAGACGACGGGTGACGAGAGCTTCCGAGCATCGCCCTCCGGATCTCTTCGGCCTAGCTGGCAGAATCGCCGCGATCATATTGACCGCTTCAGCGCGCGACACGGCGTGAACGGCGCGAGACGCCGGCCGTTCCGCGTCACTTGGATCAATGCCGCCAAAGCGGCCGCGCTTTAAAAAGACCAACGATATTCAAGCGGGAGGTTCACTCTGACGACCGGATCGAGCAACGGCTCCTGAACGGGGCGGCTGCGCCAGCCGAGCCCGCCTGAACGGGCGGGCGGCCCAAAAGGAAATCGCAGATCTGTCAGATAGCTTCTCGGCCTGTGCTGATGAAGAAGCGAACACTATTGCAATGTTGGCCTCGAGAGTCGTAAGCGCCGAATCTGCGTGGTACACGGCCAAGGGCAATGTCGCGCGCACGCGACCGAACACCGATCTGCACGCTTCGTCTCGTGCCGATTTCTGGCCGCTGGCTTTTGTCACGGCGCTGAAATCGAGCGCAAGCATAATAAACCAACGGATAAGCGCGCGCAGATGTTGCCTGCCGCGTCCCAAGGCTCGAAACGAACTTCCGGTACTTTCGGTAGACCTCAGAAACGGTCGAAAGAGACTCGGAGCAAGACTGGGGATACCGCGTCGTTTGGAGCCCTCGATGAAGGCTTTCTTCGAACGGCCAAGGCCGGATCGCCCGGCATACCCAAGTTACGACCTGATACGAAGGCTGGAATAACGGCCCAAGCCTGACCTCTACGCGGGAGGAGACCGGCACCATGGGATTGGATCGGGGCTTTAGAGACGAAAAAGGGGCGATTGCCTTTACGAGAAGAGAGATCGTTCGCAAAGAACGTGAAGGACACAACCAGCAGCGCCTGCGGGCGCTCGCCTGGCAGCAGCGGCAACACCCGAAGATCGTGCTGGGCATGCGCGGCGACCTCCCAAGGCGCGACAGGAGTACGCATAACGGTGCCGACGCGCTCGAGGCGGCCTCGGTATTCGCGCACGAATTGGCCCAACCTTTGACCGCGATCATCAATTATGTCGAAGCCTGCAGACGCACGCTCGCCGGCTGTCGCGCAGCCGTCCCCGATACAGCCTTCGAATGCATTGAAAAGGCGGCACGGGAGTCCGTGCGCGCCGGAAAGCTGATCGAGCGGCTGCGATGCCTGCTCGAACGTGGCCAGCCAGAGCGCAGGCCGACGAAGCTGAACAAGCTGATCGAAGAGACCTGCGACCTGTTGCGACGGACGGCGAAGACCCGGGCCGTCACGCTCGAACTGGTTCTGGACCCTTCCCTGCCGGATCCGTGGATCGATGCCGTCCAGATCCGGATGGTCGTGACCAACCTCGTGAAAAATGCCATCGAGGCCGTGGAAACAGCGCCGCAACGGCGCATCGTCGTGAACTCGGCGCCCGCATCCTCCGGATGCGTCGAGGTGTCGGTGAGCGACAGCGGCCCCGGCCTCAATCCGCACGCCGAGGCACTGCTGTTCCAGCCTCTCGCGAGCCGCAAGCCTGCCGGAATGGGGATCGGTCTTGCCATCTGTCGTGCCGTGGTCACCGCTCACGGCGGCCGGATCTGGGCCACCTCCGATGGCGATGGCGGCACCACCTTCCATTTCACGCTTCCAACCGGCGAGGCAGTCCATGACGGACCCGACAGTCTTTATCGTTGATGACGACGAGGCGGTCAGGGACTCGCTGGGCATTCTGCTCGAAACCAGCGGCCTGACGGTCGAGACCTACCCCTCGGGCATCGCGTTCCTGAAGGGCTGCGGGCGGGAACGAAGGGGCTGCGCACTGCTGGATGTCCAGCTGCCGGACCTCGACGGACTGGCGATTCAGGAGCGGCTGAGGGCCGCGATGATAGACGTAAAGGTCATCATGATCACGGCGCGCGGCGACGTTCGAACCGCGGTCAGGGCGATGCAGGCCGGTGCGGTCGACTTCGTCGAGAAGCCGCTCAACGACTGCGACATTCTCGACAGGATCGGGCGCGCGCTCCGGCAGAACGCTGCCGGCCGGGCCAGTGCTTTGCCGAATGGACAGGCCGCGCATCCCTGCGTCGCCCGGCTCACCTGCCGCGAACGCGAGGTACTCGAGCAACTGGTCCTCGGCCGCTCGAACAAGTCGATCGCTTTCAAGCTTGGGATCAGTCCGCGAACCGTGGAGATCCACCGCGCCCGGGTCATGGAGAAGATGGAGGCACGCAGCATCGCGGAGCTGGTGCGTGTCGCACTGAGCGCGGGCATTGCGCCATGAACCCGAAGCAGGATCGCGGT
>CAZDBC010000144.1:3890-7579 GCA_964503295.1 uncultured Kiloniellaceae bacterium
CTGAGCGCAAGCTGACAGGCGGGCTCAGAAGCTGAAGGGAAAGCCTATCCTGACCTCGACGTCCGGCGCGTCGTCGGTCAGCCCCGCGGAGATGCTGGAGACGAGGCTCAGGCTGTCCGAGATGGCGAAGGTGAAGCCGCTGTTCAATCGGGCGACGTTGGCATCGCTTCCGATGACGTCCTGCCAGTTTCCGCCGTCGACCTTCGTCCGCGTCTTTTCGAACAGGCGCTGGGTATAGGAAAGATTCAGGCTCAAACGCTCGTTGAGCGCATAAGCGACGCCGAACCCGAATTGAATGGAGTCGCCGACATCCACCTTGCCGGGCTGGTCGCCGGGGCTCGACCCGATGTCGTCGAAACTGCGCTGAAAATTGTGGAAGTAGTCGAAGCTGACGAACAGCAGGGCGGGGTCGATGGTCTTGAGCGCGGAGACACCGCCGGAGACCTGCCAGACGCCGTTGCCGGTCGGCAGTTCCTCCGGAACGGTGAGGTTGCCTTCGCTGCCCTCGACCGTCTTCAGCTCGATACCATAGGGGTGCTTGCCGGTCGGCGCCCGGCCGCGCACGTTCACGACGACGTCGGGGATGACGTCGCTCTCTCTTACGACCCGGTAGTTGGCGCCGAATCCGATATCGCCGAGGTTGTCGGCCCTGACGTAGTCCTCGATCTGGCTGGTTGAACCGCCGCCAGCCCCGCCGGAAATGAAATTCGAGTAGCGGTAGATGTAGGGCACGTTGACGTCGATCTGGAGATCCTCCGTGACGCCCATGCGGCCCGTGACATCGAAGGTGACGACGTCGGACTCGACTTCGTCGACGCTGATGTCGCCAAGGAAGATGGCATCGAGCGCGAGGAATCCGTTCAGGATGATCTGCGAACGGTCGATGCGCGAGTAGCTGACCGAGGGCTCGATGGTGAAGCGCTGGCCGAAGAAGCCCTGGGCCTCTCCCGCGACAACCTCGAGCGGGCGCGCCGGCCCCGCCTCCTTTTTCACCGGTTCCTCGTCCGCCGCCGTGTCGGGCTCCTCAAGCCTTATGCCTGGCTGCTCGGCCGGTGGCTCGGCCGGCGGTTGCGGCGCGGGCTCCGCCCGGGGTGCCGGCTGCGCCGGTGCCGGCGGAACGGTCGGCTGAGCGCCGGGCGGCTGCGCAGGCGTTGCCTGCTCGACCGATCGCAGGCGCCGCTCCAGGTTCAGGATGGCCCTGTTCTGAACCTCGATCAGTTTGCTCATCCGCTCGACCTGTTCGCGCAGGAACTCGACCTCGCTGTCCTGAGCGGCGAGACCCGTCGGCGAAAGGCCGGCCAGACCGACAAGCAGCAGCCTGGAGAGAAATCTCATTCAGCGCCCCCCAAAAGACCTTCCCCCTGTCTTGTCCGGCGCCTGGGCGTGAACTCTTACTTCACCCCAAACCGCATAGGTCGAATTGAGGCAAAAGTAAACTCTATTGATAAGGGAACGCGATCGCGGCCGATCGCTCGCGTTGGTCCGTACTGGGGGCTCTCGGAGACACTGCGCGCAATCAGGGCCTTACCAGCTTCCAGACGGTCAGAGGGTCGGGCAACCCGGTGCCGTCGAGGCCTTCGCTGATCTGGTAGGTCGCGATCGCGGACTGGGTTCTGGGGCCGAACACGCCGTCGGGCGCACCGGCATAGAGTCCCCGTTCGGCCAGGGCAGCCTGGACCCGCCGCAGGACGTCCTCGTAGATCTGCACGGTACGGCCGTCGACAGAGACGGTCCGGATCGGCGAACTGCGCGCGAGCCTGTCCTCGTGCAGGGTGAGCACCAGCTTCTGGACCGCCGCGACATAGCTCTCGCCGGGGTTGCTTCGGCAGTGGTTGTCGATGATGACCGCCAGTATCTCGCCGGAGCCCCAGGGGGCGGTGTCGTAGGTCTGGGGTTCGTATCGGTTTACGGCCGTCAGATAGCCGTCGAGCCAGTTCCGGAAGCTCTCCGACAGCGCCGATCCGGCGGCCCGCGCCTCGGCATACTGCTGACACGACAGCAGCCCGACCCCTTTGATGGCGAACTGGCTGTCGGCATCGGCCGCGAGGCCGGGTCTGGCGAACGCCGCCCAGGCAAGTCCGACGAGAGCGAAGGTCTGCATCAGTCCGTTGAGGCGCGATGTCATTTCGTCTCCTGTCTTTTGCGTGCGCCGGCCGGCATCGCGTCGGCCGGACCGCGTGGACTACTGTCTCAGGCCCCTGGTGAGGTCGAGCACGGCGTTGATGTTGGCGCGCAGGACGGTCGCAGCCGGGGCGAGTCCGAAGTTTATGTTCATGGTGTTGCGGATCAGATTCAGGTCGCTCCTGACATTGACGTGCTGAGCGGCACGGCCGACGCCGCCCCGGATCTCCTGCAAGACGGTCCCCAGGGTCTGGATCTTCAATACGACACCGAGGGTGTTGTGCTCGATGTATGCGGTGGCCTTGGCGCCGTTCTCGAACTCCATCGTCGTCGTTTCCAGCAGTTCCTGCGGCGCGCCGAGCGGGCCGGGCGGCGCGCCGAACGAGATCAGGACCTCGCCGTCGCTCACGTTGAAGCGCATGTCATTGCCGATGTTGTTGATATCGCCTGCCGCCTGGACGCTCTGCACCACGCCGGTCGCCGTCTCCAGCCCGCCCGCTCCCGCCGTGGCCGGCAAGGGTGTCGGCGGTGGCGCGGCAGGGACCACAACGGTTCCGGATGGATCGCCTGTGCCGCCCGGAGCCGGCAGGCCGTCCCCGCCATCCGGACCGGCGCTGTCCGGCGCGGAGTGATAGAAGCTTACGATCGGTGTTTGAGCGCTGCCGCCGCGGTCCGCCGACCACTCGAGACCGGCCGTCAGGATGATCCCTTCCGCCGTCTGCCAGACAGTGAACATCTGGATTCCGAAATACCTGACCTCCCCGCCCTCGATGTAGCGACCGCGCATTTGGGCCAGTTCGCGATCGGGCACCACGACCGCGTTCTCGAAGCCGCTCAGGTCGGGATAGGAGCCGGCGGCGGCCGCGAGGTCGCCGGCGCCGGCCGCCATCAACGCGAGGACCCCTGCCAGCCGGAGTCCTCCCTTTGCCAGACAGCCGAACAACTCGCGGACGTTCTGTAGCCGGCAAAAGTGGCGCCGTAGATGCAGAAATCTTCCGCCTTGGCTCGGCGGAGGCTTGCCGGACCCAATTGCGGGCCGGCCGGCTCCCTTCGGCGTCCTGCCTCGAACCAAGATGTCGACCATCGGCGCCCGTCACTCGGGCCGTGCCATCATGCCTGCGCCTCACGTCGACGTCGGCTTCGATGCAACGGCAGCCGAACGATTCTCCGCGCCGGCGAAGCCACGGTAAATACGTGGAAACCCATAGGTGGAACTGCGTATGCGCGCGCATCATGGTGAGAAGAGCGTGAGGCGACGCTGGCGACAGTCCACGCAGACTGGACCGCGGGCCCCGATTGCAACGGCGTTTCCGAAGCCTCCGCGCGCGGCGGCCGCCGAGTCTAGAATCGGTAGAGATCGGAATGCAGAAAGCCGAAATCGACGGTGTCGGCATCGACCACGGGCGCGCGATCGCGCAGCAGGGCCTTGGCGCTCAAGGGGCTCTGAGCCTGGGCCAGGACCGTATCGTCCCGATAGCCGTCCGCAACCACCGCCAGCACCACGCCGTTCCAGGAGGCAAGGAAGTCGTCCTTGTCCATGATCTTGTTGCCGAGCGCCGGATCGGCCA
>CAZDBC010000145.1:0-3447 GCA_964503295.1 uncultured Kiloniellaceae bacterium
GCCCCCGCAACCACCTTTACCGAACAGGCCGTCCTCGAATCGAGGGCGGCTTTTTTGTGTCCGCCGCCGCGGTCAAGCGCCGGAAACGCGGGCGCGGTTCAGGGCACGTTCCAGGAAGAACAGGCGGTCCTGGCCGAAGAAGGGCTCGTCGCGGAAGATGTAGAAGGGTGAGCCGAAGACGCCCTTGGCGACGGCGCGCTCCGTATTGGCATCGAGCGCCGCCTGGGCGGCGTCGCTCGTTGCCGCAGCGCAGAGCTCGTCGGGATCGACATTGAGCCCTGCGCCGACGATCAGTTCGCGCAGCACCGCGGGATCGGCGATGTCCCGGTCGTCGCGCCACAAGGCCGCCAGGATGTCGTGGCTCAGTTGATCGACGTCGTATCCCCGCGCCTGGGCCAGGATCACCACGCCCGAGGGAAGCAGGCGCGGACCATAGTGGTGCTTCGGATCGAGCTGAATCGGAATCCCGAGGTAGTCGCTCCAGCGCCGGTACTCGACCCGGGTGTAAAGCTCGCGCGCCGGGCAATGCTCGTAGGCCCGCGCGCCGGCATGGGGGCGGTCGGCGGGGCGGGCGTCGTTCAGCGCGTTGAAGCGTTCGATCACCGCCCCGAGGTCGATGGGATAATGCCGGATTGCCACCCCGTGGTCCCGCGCCAGGCGGTTGAGGCGGGCGGCACCCAGATAGGTGAAAGACGAGCGCACGGAATAGAAATACTCGATGACGTCCCCAAGCATGGCAGTGATCCTCGGCTGCGAAGGCGCGACAAAAAAGGCACGGGATCCCTGTCCCGCACAAGGGCATCGTTGCACCCGACCAGGGTCCGTGGCGGCCCGAGCCTCCCGCCGATCATCGGTCCGGTGCCGGCCCTGCCCCACAACCGCAGCGTCCTGACGGCGACGCCTGTGAACCTGGCTGTGGCCGAGCAGATGGTCCCGCCGCTCGCCCGAGGACTCAGGGACGGACAGAACTCAGGTACGGTGTTGCGCGCCCTGACGGCCTGTGACAGACGGGACCGGCGATGTCGACGGGGAGGCCCTTGCAGAGATCGGCCAGATGCGAGCAGCCGTAGCGAAAGGAAGAGCGCAGCGATGTCCACGACAGCCGCAGCGGACTCTGCCGGCCGGGGCCGACCCGGCCGCCCGCCCGCTTGTCCGGTCTGCCGGGGGCGCGCCGTGCGTCCGCTGCTGTCGGTCGACGGCCGCGACTACTGGCGCTGCGAAGCCTGCCAGGCGCGCTTCCTCGATCCGGCCCAGCGGCCGACGCGCGCGGCCGAGAGGGACCACTATCTGCGGCACGACAACGATCCGGACGACCCGGACTACCGCCGCTTTCTCGCCCGGCTCGCCGATCCGCTGCTGGCGCGGCTGCCCGCCGGCGCCGGCGGGCTCGACTACGGCTGCGGGCCGGGCCCGGCGCTGGCCGCCATGCTGGTCGAGGCCGGCCACGAAATGGCGCTCTACGACCCCTTCTTCCGGCCCGACCCGGTGGCGCTCCGGCGGCGCTACGACTTCATCGTCTGTACCGAGACCGCGGAGCACTTCCATCGGCCGGCCGAGGAGTTCGACCGGCTCGACGCTCTCCTGAAGCCGGGTGGCTGGCTGGCGGTCATGACCTGCTTTCAGACCGAGGATGCGCGCTTTGCCGGCTGGCACTATCGCCGGGACCCGACGCATGTCGTCTTCTACCGCGAGACGACCCTGCGCTATATCGCGGCCTGCCGCGGCTGGAGCTGCGAGGTGCCGGTCAAGGATGTCGCGCTCATGCGGAAGATGTCGTCGGAGGGTCCGTCTGCGTGACGACCTGGCTGCACGAGGAGCGCTTCGCGGCAATCCAGGACGTCGTGCGGGCCCGGGGCGCGCGCAGCCTGCTCGACATCGGCTGCGGCGAGGGCGACCTTCTGCTCCGCGTGGCCCGCGAACCGGGCGTCGAACGCCTGGTCGGCATTGATCGATCCTCGCAGGCCCTCGCGCGCCTGCGCGCCCGCCTCGCCGAGAGCCTCGACCGCGAGACGGCGCGCCGGGTCGAACTGCTGCACGGCTCGATGACCGAGGCGCGGCCGGAGCTTGCGGGCTTCGACTGCGCGCTGCTGGTCGAGGCCATCGAGCATGTCGATCCCGGAGACCTGTCGCAGGTCGAGAAGGCCGTGTTCGCGACCATGCGGCCGACGACCGTGGTGGTGACCACCCCAAATGCCGAGTTCAACGCGCTGCTCGGCGTGCCAGCCCACCGCTTGCGGCATCCGGACCACCGATTCGAATGGGGCCGGGCGAGGTTTCGCGGCTGGGCCGGCGGGGTCGCACGGCGCAACGGCTATGATGTCGCCTGCTCGGACCTGGCGGGGCGGCACCCGGACCTCGGGGGCGCCAGCCAGATGGCGGTCTTCGACCGCCGCGACGGCTAGGGCGGTCAGCGCGCGCTCGGGCCGCGTTTTTCTTCGAAGCGCTCGAGTACCGCGCGCAGGTCTTCGGTCAGATGTCCCCGGGCTTGCTCCGCGATCTCGGCGGGAACGCCGTGGATCGCCTCGGCGACCGCGCCGGCGATGCAGGCCAGGGTATCGGTGTCGCCGCCCAGACAGACCGCGGTGCGCACCGCAGCCTCCCAGTCGTCGGCCTCGAAGGCGGCGGCCAGGGCCGGCGGCACGGTCCCCGCCGCGCTGACGTCGAAGCCGCCGCGGCGCAGAGCCGTCTCCGGGCGCAGGTCGTAGCCGAAGTCCTCGCCGAGACGCCGGCGCACGGCCGCGACGGCCTCGCCCCGGCGCAGGGCGAAGACGGCGCGGGCGACCGCCTGCGCCGCGGCGAGCGCGTCGGGATGGTCGTGGCTGACCGCAGCCTGCGCGCTGGCCAGTTCGTCGACCTGCCGCTCGTTCTCGGCCAGCCAGCCGACCGCGGCGACGCGCATGGGCGCGCCGTTGCCCCAGCTGCCGTAGGCGGGTGCGCCGTCGGTCATGGCCCAGCCGATGAACAGGCCGCCGTAGCCGCGATCGGGATGGCGGCGCACGAAGGCGCGCAGCGTCTCCGCGAAGTCGGCTCCGACCATGATCGCCTCGGCCACCGCCAGGCTGCACACCGTGTCGTCGGTAAAGCGGCAACGCGGGTGGAAAAGCTCGAAGTCGGCCGGCGGCGCGGGATGCCCCTCGAAGCGCGAGCCGGCGATGTCTCCTGCAATGGCGCCGATCATGTCGACCTCCCGTCTGTGGCAGGTGGCGTCTCCGAATGCCGGTTCAAGGCGCCGCTCGCCGTCGCGTGGCCCGGATCGGTCGGACCGTGTAAGCGGTTGACCACGGTGTTTCCAGCATGTTTACTGATAACAAACAAATTAGAAACAAGTTTGGGCGAAGGAATGGCAACGCTCGGCGCGCGGCTCCGGGGTTGGCGGCAATTGCTCGGCTTGACGGTCGACGACGCCGCCCAGCGCTGGACGCTCGACGATCTGGAGCTCTGGTTCTC
>CAZDBC010000145.1:3457-7554 GCA_964503295.1 uncultured Kiloniellaceae bacterium
CGCCGCCCAGCGCGTAGACATCTCCAAGGGGTACCTGTCGCGGATCGAGAACGATCTGGCGAGCCCCTCGATCGCGGTTCTCAATCGCCTCAGCCAGGCCTATGGCGCCCCGCTCGCCAAGCTGCTCGATCTGGGCGGTAGCGGACGCATTTCCGTGGTCCGCGCCGATGAACGCCTGGCGCTCAACCGGGACGGCAGCGAGCACGGTTACGTCTACGAGCTGATCAATCACGGCAAGGCCGACCGGCGCACCGAGTGCTTTGTCGTGACTTTGCCGCCGGTCGAGCAGCCGCCCGAGCTGTTCCGGCATGACGGCGAGGAGTTGTTCTTCGCCTTAAGCGGCCGGATCCGTTTCGTCTACGGCGGCATGGAGCTGATCCTCAACGCCGGCGACGCCCTTTACTTCGATGCCTCGGTCGAGCACCGCGGCCTGGCAGATGGCGGCGAGCCGGCGGTCGCGCTCGCCGTCATCGTCCCACCTCCGCCGGCCGCGCAGTCGGGCGCGGTCCGTGCGGGTTCGGCGCATTCCCGACCATCATCAAAACAATCCAGATCCAAAGAGGAGGACCCTGTCGATGCGTAAAGTGTTACTGGCGCTTGCCGCCCTTGCCTTGCCCGCAGTCGCGGCCCAGCCGGCCGCGACCCAGGAAACCGTCAACTGGCGCATGCAGGCCCTGTGGGACGCCAATACGACTCCCCTGGCCTTCGAGGAGCGATTCGTCGACCGCGTGGCCGAGCTGACAGACGGCAAGTTTCGCATTCAGCTTTTCTCCGGTGGCCAGATCGTTCCGGCCGCGGAGGCCTTCGAGGCGGTCAGCTCCGGGGCCTTCGAGATGATGAAGACCTTCGACGGCTACGAGGCCGGCGCTGTGCCCGCCTTCTACTTCACCAGCACCATCCCCTTCGGCTTCGAGACCTCCGACCAGATGTCGGCCTGGTTCTATGAACTCGGCGGTCTCGAAATGGCGCGCGAGGCCTACGCCGAGCATGGTCTGTTCTACATCGCCCCGACGATCTACGGAGAGGAGCCGATCCACAGCACCTTTCCCATCGAGTCGATCGCCGACATGGAAGGTCGCAAGGGTCGCTTCGTCGGGCTCGCCGCGCAGGTGATGGCGGCCTTCGACGTGGCCGTTACGCCGATGGCGACCGGCGAAGTCTATTCGGCGCTGGAGCGCGGCGTGATCGATTTCGCCGACCGCGGCGACCTTACCGCCAACTACGAAGCCGGTCTGGCCGAGGTGGCCGACTACATCGTCCTGCCCGGCGTGCACCAGCCGGTGACGGCGACCGCCTACGTCGCCAACCAGGATGCCTATGACGCCTTGCCGTCATCCTACAAGGCTGCCCTGGCAGTGGCAGCGCGCGAGGTGTCCGAGGCCTTGCGTCAGCACATCCTGGTCCAGGACCAGATCGCACTCGAGAAGTTCCGCGAGGCGGGCGTCGAGGTGCTGCGCCTCGATCCCGAGGACGTGCAGGCTGCCCGGCCGACCGCGGTCGAGGCCTGGCGTGCGGCTGCCGGTGACGATCCGCTGGCGAACCGCATCCTCGACAGCCAGATGGACTTCATGAAGCGCCTCGGCCTGCTTTGATCTGACGGCATCCGCCCGGCCGGTCCTTGCGCCGGCCGGGCCGGCGGCCGCACGTTCGTCTGTGATTTCTCCCGCGTCGGGATCGCCCCGCCCGTGCCCTGGACTCTCGTCGCCGCTTTCTGCCGTGCCGTGACCGCGCTCAACCGCGGGGTCATGCTGGCGGCAACCGCGCTCATCGGCATCATGGTGCCGGTCATTTGCTATGAAGTGGTGGCGCGCTACGCCTTCGATGCGCCGACGGTGTGGGCGATGGAGCTGGCCCGCCTGCTGCTCGGTCCCTATTTCCTGCTGGCCGGGCCGTACCTCCTGCACCTGGGCGGACACGTCAACGTCGACATCCTCTACAACCGGCTGCCCGCGCGCGTGGCGCGCATTGTCGACCTGCTGACCGTCCCCGCGATCGTCTACGTGGGCTGGATGCTGCTGTCCTACAGCCTGCCGTTGGCGATCACCTCCTGGGAGCAGCAGGAGACCTCGACTTCGGCGTGGAACCCCCAGATCTGGCCGGCCAAGGCGACCATGCCGGTCGCCTTCGCGCTGCTCATCGCGCAGGCGGCGGTGGAGTGGCTGCGCGCGCTGGCGCGCGTCGTCGGCCGTCCCGACCCGGCGCCGCCGACGGCCGGCGAACTGTCGCGGGAGATCGGGACGTGAGCTCGGAAGCTGTCCTCCTGGTCATGTTCCTGGGCCTCGTCGTCCTGATCCTGACCGGGCTTCCGCTGGCCTTCGCGCTGGCCGCGCTGGCCTTCTTCTTCACGTTGACCTTGTGGGGACCGCAGGCCCTGGTCGTGACCGTCCTCCAGACCTTTGAGACCATGAGCTCGGAGGTGCTGCTGGCGATTCCGCTCTACGTCATGATGGCCGCGGTTCTCCAGCGCAGCGGGATCATCGAGGCGCTCTACCGGGCCATGGAGATATGGTTCGTCCGCCTGCCCGGCGGCCTGGCCGTGGGTACGGTCGTCATCTGCACGATCATGGCGGCCATGACGGGCATCGTCGGGGCTGCCGTTGCCGCGATGGGCATTCTGGCCCTGCCTTCGATGCTGAAGCGCGGCTACGACCAACGCCTGGCGCTCGGCACGATCTGTGCCGGCGGGACCTTGGGGATCCTGATCCCGCCGTCGGTTATCACCATCGTCTATGCCGTGACTGCCCAGATCTCCGTTGGCCAGATGTTCATCGGCGGTATAGTGCCGGGCATACTCCTGGCCAGCCTTTATATTTTGTACATCGTGCTTCGCACGGCGTGGCGTCCCGAGCTGGCACCTGTCGGCGCCGAGGCGGCGGGTGTCACCTGGCGCCAGCGGCTGGAGGCTCTCGATGCGCTGATACTGCCGGCCGTGATCATTTTTTGCGTCCTCGGCAGCATCTATCTCGGCGTTGCCACGCCGACCGAGGCTGCGGCGGTGGGGGTGCTCGGAGCGGTTGTCTCCGCCGCCACGCAGCGCCAGCTCGATGCCGAAATGCTGGCGCTGGCGGCCTTCGACACGATCAAGGTCTCGGCCATGATCCTGTGGATCACCATCGGTGCGAAGGCTTTCGTGGCGATCTTCACCGGAACCGGCGGCGCCGACTATCTGCTCGGCGAGATACAGGCGCTCGAGGCCAACCGCTACGTCGTCCTCTTGGCGATGATGCTGGTTCTGATCTTCCTCGGCCTGTTTCTCGACGAGATCGGCATCATCCTACTGTGCGTGCCGGTGTTCCTGCCGATTATCGAGTTTCTCGGCTTCGATCCGCTGTGGTTTGGCATCGTCTTCCTGGTCTCCGCCCAGATGGCCTACATCACGCCGCCGTTCGGTTATACGCTGTTCTATCTGAAAGGTGTGGTTCCGCCGGAGATCGGCATGGAGACGATCTACCGTGCAATCGTGCCGTTCTTTCTGCTTCAGGTGATCGGCCTGATCATCTGTATCACCTGGCCCGAGCTCGTGCTCTGGCTGCCGGCGCAGATGATCGGGCGTTGATCCCGTCAACATGTCGGATCCGCAGCCCCAAGACTCCGCGAGGTTATCCATGAGGGCAAACGCCAGTTCCCGCATTCCCGGTTTCCACCAGATGTCGATCGAGGAGCGGCTGAAGAGTCTTGCCGAAGCGACCGAACTGCCTGACGACCTGGTCCGGCACCTTGGCGATACCGGCAACCTGGAGCACACGGTCGCCGACCGCATGATCGAGAACGTGATCGGCACGTTCAATCTGCCGATCGGGATCGCGACCAACCTGATCATTGACGGCCGCGAACGCCTGGTACCGATGGCCACGGAGGAAAGCTCGGTCGTCGCGGCCGTGTGCAATGCCGCCAAACGCTGCCGTGCGTCCGGCGGACTCGTGACGTCGACCAGCGGCCCCCTGATGATTGCACAGGTTCAACTGGTCGGTGTCTCCGATCCGGAGAACGCGCGTTTCAAGATCCTGGAACGGCGCGACGAGATTCGGACGATCTGCGATGCGACGGACCCCGTCCTCCTGGATCTCGGCGGCGGGTTTCGCGACCTCGAGGTCCGG
>CAZDBC010000146.1:0-7538 GCA_964503295.1 uncultured Kiloniellaceae bacterium
GCGCGCGAGCAGGATTACCTGCCCGATGCCGCGCGCATCCTCTCGGCCGCGCGCGAAACCCTGGCCTACTGACCGGAGGAGCGGCGCCTCATGCCCAGAGATTTCAAGCTGCAGGACCCGGGCGAGGGCATCCACGAAGTGGAGATCCGCGAGGTCCTTGTCTCGGCCGGCGACGAGGTCGAGGAAGGCCAGAATGTACTCGTCGTCGAGAGCGACAAGGCGGCGGTCGAGATCCCAAGTCCCTACAGCGGAAAGATCGAGGAGGTGGCCGTCGAGCAGGGTCAGACGGTCGAGGTCGGCGAGCTCCTGATCCGCTTCGCCGACGGCGAGGATGCCGAGGAGGGCGCGCCGGAAGCCGAAGCGGAGGCGGAGAAGAAGGAAGCCGACGAGGAGGAGGAGGCTCCCGGGAAGAGACGGGCGCGCGGGCGCGCCAAGACGAAAGAGACGGACCGAGAAGCCGCGGACGAAGGGAAAGAGGAGGAGGACAAAGAAGAGGACGAGGACGAAGGTAAGGAGGAAGCCGGGAAGGAAGGGGCAACCGGGGAGAAACAGGCGCGCGGGCGCGCAAAGCCCGAAAAGCCGGACCGCGAGGCCGAAGAGGTAGGGGAGGAAAGGGAAGCGACCGCGGCCGAATCCCGTCGCGAGGAGGGCGAGCGGCCCGCCAAAGCGAAGCGGGAACGCCCCGAAGGCGCCCCTGTCCCGGCAACGCCCGCCGTCCGCCGGCTGGCCCGCGACCTGGATGTCGACTTGCACGACGTGACGCCGAGCGGGCCCGACGGCCGCGTCCTGCGCGAGGACGTGGAAAAGGCTGCCGAAGGCGCGGCGGCCCGCAAACCCGCCGCCGGGTTACCCGACTTCGCGCAATGGGGCGAGGTCGAACGAAAGCCGCTGCGCTCGATCCGGCGCGCAACGGCGCGTCAGATGGCCCGTTCCTGGGCCGAGATTCCTCACGTCACCCACCAGGACCTAGCCGACGTGACCGCGCTCGAGGCGCTGCGGCAGCGACAACGTGCCAGAGTCGAGCAGGCCGGCGGCAAGCTGACGCTGACCGCCTTCGCCCTCAAGGCCGCGGCGACGGCGCTGCGCGAATTTCCGCGCTTCAACGCCTCGCTCGACGCCGAGGCGGAAGAGATCGTCCTGAAGCGCTACTGCCACATCGGCGTCGCCGTGGACACCGAACAGGGCCTCCTGGTGCCCGTGCTCCGCGACGTCGACCGCAAGAGCGTCTTCGAACTGGCGGTCGAGCTGACCGAACTGGCCGAGCGCACCCGCCAGGGCAAGGCGACGAAGGAGGAGCTGCGGGGCGGCAGCTTCACCTTGACCAACGTCGGGCCGCTCGGCGGCACCGCCTTTGCGCCGATCATCAATCATCCGCAGGTGGCCATTCTCGGTCTTGCCGCCGTTCGCACCGAGCCGGTCGTCGAAGGTACCAGCGAGAACGTCCGCGTCGTCCCCCGCCTTCACCTGCCCCTCTGCGTCGCATTCGATCACCGGGTCATCGACGGCGCCGAGGCGGCGCGTTTCACCAGCCAAATTCGACAGGCCCTCAGCGACCCGGAACGCTTCGCGCTGACGGTCTGATCCGCCGACCCGGTCAAGGCGACCGGCTGTCCGGTCCGCTGCGCTACTCGACGGCCGCCGGCTTCGAGGACCTCTCCAGCCAGCCCCGCGCCGCCGGCCGCGGAAACTCGACGCCCTTGAAGACCCCGCGCCGCGCCGCCTGTTCCTCCGGCGTCGGCTCGACGCCCGGGAGCGCCGGATCGTCGGTGCCGCGCTGGCGCGTCGCGGGCCCGCGGTCCAAAGCGCCGCGCGGCACGTCCCTCAGTCGGCCGACCTCGGGCCGCGGCCCGCGGTCGACGAAACCGCCGGAGTCCTTGAAACTGCGGGCGCGCAGGCCCGGGCTGCGCTGGAAGTGGAGATCGCGGCGGATCTGTGGATTGGTGATCAGCTTGTTGCGCCCGATTACGTCCTGCGCGGTGTCTTGCGCCTGAACGGACTGGTAACCGACGGCGCTGCCGAGGCCGGCGAGCGCGAGCCCGAGCAGGGCACAAAAGACGCGGCTCCCGGTGACGGAGCGAAATGAACGTGGCATGGGCAATGTTCCTCGGTCCTGCAACCGCCCGCTCCCCCGGCACTGGCGGTCGATATACCCAAGACGTAAGCGCTCGCTCGCGAAGCGCAAGGCAGCCGCCGCGCCGCTCTTGCCCGCCGCCGGGACGGCTGGCTAAGGTGTCGCCGGCCGTCCCGGGGGGTGACGCGCCGAGCGTTCCGCGACCGCTCCTGTCCAGTCCGCAAGTTCATCCGGAGACCAGCCATGCAGCCCAGCGAGGTCCGCACTGCCGCGGATGCCCGCCAGATCGTAGAGGAGCGCGGCCTCAGCCACGTCAAGGTCGGCCTGTTCGACGTCGACGGCATCCTGCGCGGCAAGTACATGGCCAAGGACAAGTTCTTCTCCGCCCTCGAGTCCGGGTTCGCCTTCTGCGACGTCGTGCTCGGCTGGGATTCCTACGACCAGCTCTATGACAACGTGACCTTCACGGGCTGGCATACGGCCTTTCCCGACGCCCCGGTGCGCATCTTGCCGGAGAGCTGCCGTCCGGTCCCCTTCGAGGGCGACATGTTGCTGTTCCTCGGCGAATTCGATGGCGAGGCGGAAAAGATCTGTCCGCGCGGCACGCTGCGCCGGGTTCTCGCCCGGGCCACGGACATGGGGCTGGCGGCCTTCGCGGCCTGCGAGTTCGAGTTCTTCCTGTTCGAGGAAACGCCGCACTCGGTGCGCGCCAAGGCCTATCGCAACCTGGCCAACGTGACGCCCGGCTTCTTCGGCTATTCGGTCCTGCGCAATTCGGTCCACGCCGAGTACTACCATGATCTGCTGGCGACCTGCGACGCCATGAGGATGCCGCTCGAGGGTCTTCACACCGAGACCGGACCGGGGGTGCTCGAGGCGGCGCTCAAGGTCGACGATGCCCTGGCCGCCGCCGACAAAGGCGCCCTGTTCAAGACCTTCACGAAGGTGACCGCCCAGCGCCGGGGATGGATGGCGACCTTCATGGCCAAGTGGTCGCCGGACTGGCCGGGCCAGAGCGGTCACCTGCACATTTCCTTGCGCGGCGCGGACGGCGCGGCCGTGTTCCACGACCCGAACCGGCCACACAACATGAGCGAGAGCATGCGCCACTTCATCGGCGGTCAGCAGGCCTTGATGCCGGAGCTGCTGGCCATGGTCGCGCCGACCGTGAACTCCTTCACCCGTCTCATTCCCGGCTTCTGGGCGCCGACCGCCGCCGGCTGGGGCGTCGAGAACCGGACCTGCGCCCTGCGTGCCATTCCCGGCAAGCCCAGCGCGCAGCGCGTCGAGTACCGGCTGACCGCAGCCGACATCAATCCCTACATCGCGCTGGCGGCGGCAATCGGCTCCGGCCTCTGGGGCATAGAAAACCGCATCGAGCCGGACGAGCCGGTGGTCGGCAACGCTTATGATCGCAAGTTCCCCGCCAAGCGCCAGCTGCCGCGTACGTTGTACGAGGCGGCCGAGCGCCTCGCCCGCTCCAAGGCCGCCAAGGAGCTGTTCGGCGAGGCCTTCGTCGAGCACTACGCGGCGAGCCGCATCTGGGAGGAGCGCGAGTTCCGGCGCGCCATCACCGACTGGGAGATGGAACGCTACTTCGAAATCATCTGACAGGC
Source organism: uncultured Kiloniellaceae bacterium (assembly GCA_964503295.1). GTDB lineage: Bacteria > Pseudomonadota > Alphaproteobacteria > Kiloniellales > Kiloniellaceae > CAZDBC01. The sequence goes on from CAZDBC010000146.1 coordinate 3,688, forward strand.
AGCGGCACCGCCTTCGCGGCGCCCAAGCTTCCATTTCGCGAGACCGCCATGACCGACGACATCGCCGACCTCAAGGCCACCTGGAGCTTCCCGACTCAGATCCTTTTCGGGGCCGGTCGCATCCGCAACCTGGCACGAGCCTGCCAGGAGCTTGGAATGACCCGGCCGCTCTTGGTGACGGATCCGGGTCTTGCCGACCTGCCCATGGTGACTCAGGCGCGCGCCGCCAACGAGCGGGCCGGCCTGCCGACCGGGCTCTTCTCCGAGATCCGGGGCAACCCGGTCGGCAGCAACGTCGATAAGGGGGTCGCGGCATACCGGGCCGGCGCCCATGACGGGATCATCGCCTTCGGCGGCGGCAGCGCCCTCGACGCGGGCAAGGCAATCGCCTTCATGGTCGGGCAAACGCGCTCGATGTGGGACTTCGAGGACCGTGGCGACAACTGGAAGGCGGCGGACCCCGAAGGCATCGCGCCGATCGTCGCGGTGCCGACCACCGCGGGCACCGGCTCGGAGACCGGCCGCGCCTCGGTGATCACCGACGAGGAGACCCACACCAAGAAGATCATCTTCCATCCCCGGATGCTGCCCGGCGTGGTGATCTCCGACCCCGAGCTGACGGTCGGCCTGCCGCCGCATCTGACGGCTGCGACCGGGATGGACGCCCTGGCGCACTGCCTCGAGGCCTATTGCGCGCCCGGCTTCCACCCCATGGCGGAGGGCATCGCGGTCGAGGGCCTGCGCCTGATCAAGGAGGCGCTGCCCCGCGCCTATGCCGATGGCAACGACCTGCCTGCGCGCGCGAAGATGCTGGCCGCCGCCTCCATGGGCTCGACCGCCTTTCAGAAGGGGCTCGGTGCGATCCATTCGCTGAGCCACCCGCTGGGCGCCCATTACGATACCCATCACGGCCTGACCAACGCCGTGGTCATGCCCTACGTCCTGGCCTTCAATCGACCCACGATCGAGGACAAGATGGCCCGCCTGGCGGCCTGGCTCGACCTTCAGGAGCACTCCTTCGACGCCGTTCTCGCGTGGATCCTGGAGCTGCGGGCAACTCTCGGCATCGCTCCGGACCTGAAGGCGCTGCTCAAGGGCGAGACGCTCGACGAGCGCCGGCTCGACGAGCTGGCCGCCATGGCCGCCGACGACCCGACCGCCGGCGGCAATCCGCGGCCGGTCGGCGCGCCCGAGTTGCGCGAGCTCTATGTGAACGCCTACGAGGGCCGCCTGCCCTGACGCACAGCCGGGGGCGGAGAGAGACGCTTTACAGCCGCCGAGGCAGGCGCTTCGAAATGGGGAAGTGCGATGAACGAAGGAGGGCCGGCAACCCGACGCGAGGGCGGCTGCCAGTGTGGCGCCCTGCGCTACGAAATGACCGGCGAACCGCTCGAGGTTTACGCCTGCCACTGCCGGGAATGCCGGAAGCAGTCCGCCTCGGCCTTCGGCATCTCGGTCGAAGTTCGACGCGTGGACTTCCACCTTCTGCGCGGCACGCCGCACCGCTGGTCCCGCGCCGCGGACAGCGGACGCATCCTCGACTGCTTTTTCTGCGGCGATTGCGGTTCGCGCCTCTGGCACGGCTCGGGCGACTGGGATGACACGGTTACGGTCAAGGGCGGCTCGCTCGACCAGCCGCCCGACCTGGGCGCTGCCTGCCATATCTGGACCAGCCGGAAGCTGCCGGGCGTGATCATTCCCGAGTATGCGCGGCAGTTTCCGGGCGAGCCCGAATAGAGAACGCCGGGCGCAAGGATCGGGTGGCCTCGATCCGACTGCCCTGGACAGACTCTGCGGTTCGACCAGCCACCGGAGGTTTCGGCGTGGCAGCCGCATCGACCGCCGGGCCCGAAGAGGGCTCCACTTCATCGCTGGACGCGCGCCTCGCCGCGCTCGACTGGGACGAGGTCGGCCGCGCCCTCGACGCCCAAGGCCATGCGGTCATGGAGGATCTCCTGCCGTCCGCGGACTGCGCGGCGCTCGCCGCAAGTTACGACGAGGCCGCCCGCTTCCGCAGCCGTGTCGTCATGGCGAGCCACGGCTTCGGCCAGGGCGAGTACCGGTATTTCGACTATCCCCTGCCGGCGATCGTCGAACGCTTGCGCACGGCGCTTTACCCACCGCTGGCGCGGACCGCCAATCGCTGGCAGGAGGTGCTCGGCACCGACCCGTGCTATCCGGCAGCACATGGAGATTATCTCGACCGCTGCCATGCGGCCGGCCAGACGCGTTCCACCCCGCTTCTGCTCCGCTACCGGAGCGGAGACTACAACTGCCTGCACCAGGACCTTTACGGCGAACTGGTCTTTCCGCTTCAGGTCGCGGTCCTGCTGTCGGAGCCAGGCCACCATTTTACCGGCGGCGAGTTCGTCCTGACCGAACAGCGCCCGCGCATGCAGTCGCGCGCGGAGGTCGTGCCGCTAACGCGCGGCGACGCGGTGGTCTTTCCGGTTCACCAGAGGCCGGTCCGGGGTAAGCGCGGCTTCTATCGCGTGACTATGCGCCATGGCGTCAGCCGCCTGCGCAGCGGCCAGCGGTTCACGCTGGGCATCATCTTCCACGACGCCCGCTAGCGGGCTCGAGCAAGGCTGCCGACGCCGATCGCGAAACTCAGAACGGCACCCAGCGGCGCTCGGGCGTGTAGTGCAGCCAGCCCACGTTGGCGCCGGCGCGCAAGCCGACCCCGGTGCGGATCGGGGCCAGGATGATGTCGCCCTGCTGCTGGTAGTTGAGTCCGAAGCCGGCGATGAAATAGAGCGATCCGTCGACCCCTGGGAATCGCTGGAAGATGCCGTCCGTGCGGTCAAGGTTGTAGACCAGCGTAAAGGCCTTGGCCGCGTTGCCGCCGAGATCCCAGCCGATCGAAGGGCCTTGCCAGAACACCTTCACCGGCTCGCCGGTTTTGCGGTGCAGCATGCCATCCCCGTAGCGCAGGCCGACAAAGAAGGCCCCGGCAATCTCCTGCCCGGCGATATAGCCGTTCGGCCGGCCCTGTTCCTCGAAGGCCCTCTGGATGACCTCGGCCAATCCTTGCGACATCTCGCCGAAGAAGTCCGCCGCCTTCTCGCTGATCTCCTCGATGGTGTACTCGCCCTCGGTTGCCACCTCAGGCCGCTGATCGCTCGGCGGTTCGCTCTCGGGAGAGCCCTGCGCCCAAGCGGAACCGATCGGCGTCGCAGAGAGGAGCAGCCCCGCCAGGCCCAACGAGAGAAGGCTGGCGGCGGCCGTGACGGCAAGTCGGCGAAACATGAGTGGCATTCCTTTTCTGTGAGCGGGACCGAGAGGCGGCAAGCCACACCGGCAGCCGGGCATCCGGCGAATGCCAAGCGGCAATTTGCCCATACCCGGGAGAGTCGCGCGAGATCATGTCATGGCGGCCCGATCCGGTCCACGGGTCCGCCCTGCGGGCTCTCCGCCGCCGTCCCGCCCTGGCAAAAAGCTTGCGCCCCGGGGCGCGCGGCAGAACGGAAATATCGAACTGCACGGGCGGCCACGAAGAATCTGGCGAATTGCGGCAAATACTTCGTGGGCGGTTGAATTCGCGGACAAGGACCACGAGAGTAATAATAAATAGCGGAGGTGACTGGCTCGGTCGATTCCAGCCGCTGGTTCGGCCGATGTTTCGTTGAGCCTAACAGTCGGGAGCGCACATGGCGGTGTTCGATCATCGCGAGTTCGACGGGCACGAGCAGGTGGTCTTCTGCCACGACGCAGAAAGCGGCCTGCACGCCATCATCGCCATTCACGACACCAACCGCGGTCCCGCTCTCGGCGGATGCCGCATGTGGCCCTACGCGACCGACGACGAGGCGCTGACAGACGTGCTGCGCCTCGCGCGGGGCATGACCTAT
>CAZDBC010000147.1:0-5275 GCA_964503295.1 uncultured Kiloniellaceae bacterium
GCCGAGCGCATAGATGGCGCCCAGCACGATGCCCGGCACCAGATAGAAGTTGACCAAGACCAGCGGATCCATGCGCCTCACCCGCCGAGGAACAGTTCGGCCACCTGACGGTTGGCCAGAAGCTCGCTGCCCTGGCCCTCCGCGCGATTCTGCCCCATGACCAGAACGTAGCCCCGGTCGGCCAGGGCCAGCGCCTGCTTCGCATGCTGCTCGACCAGCAGCACGGCCACGCCCGTGGTGCGCACGTCGCGGATCATCTGCAGGATCTCCTCGACGTATTTGGGACTGAGACCGGCCGTGGGTTCGTCGAGCAGCAGCAGTTTCGGCTCGAGCATGAGGGCGCGGCCGACCGCGACCATCTGGCGCTGGCCGCCGGACAGGTTGCCAGCCACAGTGCGGCGTCGCTCGGCGAGATCGGGGAAAAGGGCATAGACGCGGTCGAAGGCCGGCGCCAGCGACTCCCGGCGCAGGAAACCGCCCATCTCCAGATTCTCGTGAACCGTCATTTCGGAGAAGACGTTCTCGACTTGCGGCACATAGCCGATTCCGCGGCGCACCACGCGGTCCGGCGTCCAGCCGGTTATGACGTCGCCGTCGAAACGCACGCTTCCGCTGCGGATCGTCACCAGTCCCGCCACCGCCTTCATGGCGGTCGACTTTCCGGCGCCGTTGGGCCCGACCACGGCAACGATCTCGCGGCTGCCGACGGTCAGGTCGACCCCGTGCAGGATATCGACCTCGCCATAGCCGCCGACAACCCGTTCGAGCGCGAGCAGAGGCTCCGCGGTCACGAGACGGCCTCGCCGAGATAGGCCTCGAGCACTCGACGGTCGCGGCGCACCGTTGCGAAATCGCCTTCGACGAGGATGCGGCCTTCGGCCATGCAGACGACCGGATCGCAGAGCTTGCCGATCACGTCCATGTCGTGCTCGACCAGAATGAAGGTATAGCCGCGCTCGCGGTTGAGGATGCGGATCTTCTCCTCGACCTCGCGCAGCAGCGTCCGGTTCACGCCCGCCGCCGGCTCGTCGAGGAGCACGAGTCGTGCCTCCGTCATCATGGTGCGGCCGAGCTCGAGCAGCTTTTTCTGCCCACCCGAGAGGTTGCCGGCCCGCTCGTCGGCGAGATGTGAAAGACCCAGGAAGGACAGGGTCTCGTCGGCACGCGCGTGCACCCGCTCCTCGTGCGCGCGCACCCGTGCCGGCCGCAACCAGTTGTCCAGCAGGCGTTCGCCGGGCTGTCCGGCCGGCACCGCGGTCAGGTTCTCGCGGACGGAAAGCCTGTGGAACTCCTGCGGGATCTGGAAGGTGCGGACGATTCCCCGCGCGAAGCGCTCATGCGGGGACAGCCGGGTGATATCCTCGCCCTGAAAGCGGATCGTCCCGGCGCTCGGGATCAGGGCGCCGGCGATCAGATTGAGCAGGGTCGACTTGCCCGCGCCATTGGGCCCGATCAGCCCGGTGATCGTGCGCTCCGCCACGGTCAGGTCGCAGCCGTCGACGGCGCGGAAGCCCCCAAAGGCCATCGTCAGCCCCTCGACTTCGAGCATCCTTCTTCCCGCATCCTTGTTCCCTTTTTTGAGCCCGGGCAGCCTCGCACGGCAGCATGCTGTCTAGCGACTCCTGCGGCCTTGTCCAGTCCGGCCTTGAGAAAAATTGTCGCTGCCGCGTTGCGCCTCCTGCTCTCGCGCTGTTGTCCGCCGCCGGTTCGCGCTTATCTAGGCACAAGATCAATCGACGGAGGCGAAAATGGATCGACGCGAATTCCTGCGCGGCACGGGACTGGCCGGCCTGGGCGCTGCTCTCGTGAGCGCGGGCCTCTCCGTCGCGCCGCGGGCGACACGCGCCCACCACGGCTGGGGCTGGGCGACGGATCAGGAGTTCGAGCTGACCGGGCGGATCGCCGGCGTACGGCTCGGCAATCCGCACGGCGAGCTCGACCTCGACGTCGATGGCAAAATCTGGGTGGTGGAAATCGGCCAGCCCTGGCGCAACGAGCGTGCCGGCCTGACCGCGGAGCTGCTTCAGGCCGGCACCGAGGTGACCGCGCATGGCCACCGCTCGGCCAATCCCGACCAGCGCGTCATGAAGGCCGAACGGCTGGTCATCGCCGGACGCGACTACGACCTCTACCCGAACCGCACGTCCTGACGGCCCTGCCGGCCGGCTGGCAGGCGCCGGTGGTGGACGCGCTCCTCGCTGGGCTGGAAGCCTCGGCCCTGGCCGGGGCACTGCGCGGTTCGACCCTGCTCTACCCGCTGGTCAACGCCGGCCACATCGTCGGAATTGCCCTGCTGTTCGGCGCCATCGCCGCCTACGACCTGCGGCTCATGGGCGCCTGGTCGTCGGTCCCGCGGGACAGCCTGCGCCGCGTCCTGCTGCCGGTCGCCGGGGCCGGCCTCGCGCTCGCCGCGACCGCCGGCACGCTGCTCTTCATCGTCAAAGCACGCGACTACGCGGCAGCGCCCCTGTTCCAGGCCAAGATGGCGCTGCTCGTTCTGGGTCTGGCGAACCTCGCCGCGTTCGACGGATTCGAGCGGGCGCGCGGCGGCCTCGTTCCGTCGGCGCTCGCCCGCCTGTCCGGGGCAGCCTCCCTGACGATCTGGCTCGCCGTAATCCTGCTTGGCCGGCTGGTCGGCTACTTCTGACTTGGCCTGACGATCAGGCCGCTGCCCGTCGCCGACGCGCCGTCGCCAGTCCGCCGAGCCCAAGGGCCGCCAGGCCGAAACCGAGCAGGCCCAGGGTTCCCGGCTCGGGGATGTCGACGAAGGCGCTGTGGCTGAACCAGTAAACACCGGGCTCGAGCGTCAGCGGCGTGTCGAGGCTCGCCGTCAGCCGGAAGATGTCATCTGTCGCGCTGCCGAAGTCCGCCCCGAACACCCGGTCCACGCCGGTATCGCTGGTGGTCAGCGCCGCTGGATTGTCGCGTGAGTTGAGATGGAATATGTCACCGACAAAGGACCCGGTGTTGGTCGGCAGCAGATCGTTCTCGACGTTGGACCAGATGTTCATGACATAGCCGATCCGCGGGTCGTTGCGGTCGAACCCGCTATTCTCGTCGAAGTAGCCGATGAGGGTATCAATCGACAGACGCTCCTCGATCAAAAAGTAGCCCGCGTAGATCCAGTCCCAAACGTTGGTCATGCTGTAGCCGCGATAGAGGCCCGGCGCATCCGCGGAATCCACGCCTTGGGCGGTCGCGTCATAGAAATTGCCGTAGGTGCCGTTTTCGATGCCGTTGTTGTCGTAGACGGTCGACCCCTCGAACTGGAAGGTCATGGCCAAGCTGGCGTTCTCCGGGAACCAGTCGTCCTTCTGCCAGCTATTGACGGGATAGCCCCAGGCAGGCTCATCGTTGATGAACCGGAAAGTTCCGCCGCTGGCGTTGTCGCCGTTCGGCGTGTCGCCGGTCGGAAACTTTCCACCCGTCATGGCGTAGTAGAAGCCGAACGCGTCGGTCGCGTAGTCCGCGCTGCCGTCGAAATCGAACGGGCCGGCCAGCGCACCGCCCGAGAGGCAGGCCGCGAGAACACCCGCCAACGCCAAGCGGACGGATAGGCGGACGCGCTGCGCCATGCTGCCCGAACCCGAAAAAATCGAACTTTTACAAGCCATTCCCCGAAGCCCTCTCACTGCACGCACTTTGCCATATCTACAAGCAAAGGCTGTGCCAGCGATAATTTTTTAGGTTTTCTGGTAGGTTACGCCTTGGTGGTCGTTAGAGCTGTAAAGCCGCTCGACAGTAGCGGTGATTGGCCCACAGTCAGGGAATCTCAATCAGTCAATGGTTTAAACGTTGAACGCCCTGCTTGGGGACCGTCTGATAACCATCATTGGTTGTTCGACGATCACGGCCGATTTCGATCATGTGGCGAAAAACGGCGCGCGCCGGGCGAACAATCAGGCGCGACCTGTAATGAAATCGGACAGTCCGCCACGGCCACGATCCGACATCCCCCGCCGCCATGATCCAGCGCGCCGCCGAGACGCGCAGGGGGTTACTCGCGCGGCAGGTCGGGCAGACCGCCCTGGCCGGTGCCTTGGCCGCCGCCGGCCTGCGCCTCGCACAGCGCCGCCGCCCTGCTCTTGAACAGCTCGGCCTGCGCGGCCGAGATGGTGCCGTCCGCGTGCATCCGATCGATGTCCGAAACGCGGCCGGCGAGGCACAGCGCGACCGGGTCGTCCGCCGCGACCTCGGCCTGCGGCGGCGGAAAGAAGTCGTCCCAGTGGATCGCGGCCAGCGCGGCCAGCACGCCGAGCAGCACGCCGAGCGCGCCGAGCCGCCCTGCCGGCCCGTCGAGCGCGGAGCGACGCGGCTGCCCTGCGGGCTCTGACGAATCGCCGGTCATGGCGGCAAGCTAGAGCCGCCTACGAGGGCCCGCAAGCCGGCCGAAGGCCCCGGTCGCCGGCCGGCGCGGGGCGGCTCTTGTCCACAGACAATTTGTCCTTTTCCGGACCCGGCCTGACGCCCTATGCTGCGAGGGCGATATACGGCTGGCTATAACGACCCGACGATCGTCGGGTCCCTCATGGCCGGCGAGGAGGGCGAGGACCATTGGCATGACAGACATGATCGATCCCTTCGGCCGAGCGATCAGCTACCTGCGGGTCTCCGTCACGGACCGCTGCGACTTCCGCTGCGTCTACTGCATGGCGGAGAACATGACCTTCCTCCCCAAGGCCGAGGTGCTCTCGCTCGAGGAGCTCGACCGCCTGTGCAGCGCTTTCGTGCGCAAGGGCGTGCGCAAGCTGCGCCTGACCGGCGGCGAGCCCCTGGTACGGCGCGACATCATGGTGCTGTTCCGCGCCCTCTCGCGCCACCTCGAAAGCGGCGCGCTCGACGAACTGACCGTGACCACCAACGGCAGCCAGTTGCCGAAGTACGCCGACGAGCTGGCCGCACTCGGCGTGCGGCGCATCAACGTATCGCTCGATACCCTTGACCCGCACAAGTTCGCCGCCATCACCCGCTGGGGCAAGCTGGAGAAGGTGATGGAGGGCCTGGCGGCGGCCAAGAACGCCGGCCTGAAGGTCAAGATCAACACGGTCGCCCTCAAGGGGGTCAACGACGACGAGTTCGACCGCCTCATCGCCTGGTGCGGGGAGGAAGGCTTCGACCTGACCTTCATCGAGGTCATGCCGATGGGCGACATCGGCGGCGAAAGCCGGCTCGACCAGTACCTTCCGCTGTCGCTCCTGCGCGCCAATCTGCAGAAGAACTGGACGCTCGACGAGATCGACTACCGCACGGGCGGGCCGGCGCGCTATGTGCAGGT
>CAZDBC010000147.1:5285-7536 GCA_964503295.1 uncultured Kiloniellaceae bacterium
ACCCATAACTTCTGCGAGAGCTGCAACCGGGTGCGGCTGACCTGCACCGGCACGCTCTACATGTGCCTGGGCCAGGAGGACGCCGCCGACCTGCGTACGCCCCTGCGCCAGAGCGACGACGACGCCCCGCTTGAGGCCGCCATCGACGACGCGATCGGCCGCAAGCCCAAAGGCCACGACTTCGTCATCGACCGGCGCCACCAGCGCCCGGCCGTCTCCCGCCACATGAGCGTCACCGGCGGCTGAAGCGCGCGGCAGGCTGCGGGCTACGTCTTACCGGGTCGCACTATCAATCTTTCGCCGCGGGCAGTGTCAGCTCGACACGCAGTCCGCCGAGCGGCGAATCACCGAGCTGCACGCCTCCGCCGTAGAGTTCGGCCAAATCGCGCACGATCGACAGCCCCAGACCGCTTCCGGCCGTGCTTTCGTCGAGGCGCTTGCCGCGATCGAAGATTTCGGCCCGGCCCTCAGCAGCGAGCCCGGCACCGTCGTCCTCAACGGAGATCACCAGGGAGCCGACTTCGCTTCGGGCCGCGACGCGTACCCGTTTGGCGGCCCATTTGCAGGCATTGTCCATGAGGTTACCGAGCATCTCGTCGAGATCCTGGCGCTCCCCCCGAAAGGTGAGTTCGTCGGCGATCTCGACCGACAGCTCAATGTCCCGCTCCCGGTAGACATGGGCCAAGGTCCGCGCCAGCGCGCGAACCTGCGGTGCCAGAGCCGTCCGCATGCCGGGCACCCGCACGGAACCGGCCGCCCGGGCGCGTGCGAGATGATAGGCGACGCGCCGCTGCATCAGTTCGATCTGCCGTCGCAGCCGTTCGGCGGCCTCGGCCGCGCCGGCAGCCGACAGCGCGTCCGACTCGTTCGCGAGGATGGCCAGCGGGGTCTTCAAGGCATGGGCGAGGTTGCCCGCCTGCGTTCGGGAGCGGGCGACAACTTCGGCATTCTGATCGAGCAGCGCGTTCAAGTCCTCGATCAACGGCTCGATTTCGTTCGGGAAATCCGTGCTCAGCCGATCCTCCCTGCCAGCGCGTACGGCAGCGAGTTGACGGCGCAGCCGGGCGAGCGGTCGAAGCCCCAGCACCACCTGGCCCAGGGCAGCGAGCATCAATCCGACGCCGAGCACGCCGAGGGAAACCATGAGCGTGCGCTCGAACCGCTGCACCGAGGCCTCGAGGAAGTCGCTGTTCTCCGCCACTACCAAGCGGAAACGTTGATCGCCTGCGGGCAGGCTGACCGCACGCTCGAACGCAATCACCGGTTCCCCGTCAGGGCCAGTCAGCCGATGGCTGTAAACCGTACCATCGAGCAGCTCGTCGAGGGGCAGGGCCAGAACCTTGTCCCAGAGGGAGCGCGAGCGCAGGAGGGCTTCGCCGGTCTCGTCCGAGATTTGCCAGTAGTGACCGCCGTAGGGCCGGCGATAGCGTGGCTGATCCGGATCCCGGCTCAGCCGGGGCGTACCGTCGGCCTCCACCCGGATCGCCGCGGCCAGGCCGTTTAGTTCTGATTCGAGACGTTGGGCGAGTTGCTCCTCGCTGTGAGCGCGGAAGATCCCCGACAGGGTGATGCCGGCAGCGACCAGCGCGGCCGCGATCCACAGCGCGGCACCGACCAGCAGCCGAAAGCTGAGTGAGCGGGGCAGGATCACGGTGTCTCCAGCCGGTAGCCGAGACCGCGTTCCGTCCGTATGAAGTCGCGCCCGAGCTTGCGCCGGAGCCGGCCGACGAACACTTCGATGGTGTTGGAGTCCCGGTCGAAGTCCTGCGCGTAGAGATGGTCGATCAGTTCGCTGCGGGCGACGGTCTTGCCCGCGTTGTGCATCAGGTAGGAGAGCAGGCGGTACTCATGCGCGGTGAGCCGGATCGGTCGGCCGTCCAGCGTGATGCGATTGCTGCGAGTATCCAAAATGAGGTTTCCGCAGCGCAGTTCCGCGCTCGCATGGCCGCGCGCCCGGCGGATCAGAGCGCGCAGCCGGGCCAGCAGCTCCTGCATCTGAAAGGGCTTGGGCAGGTAGTCGTCGGCGCCGGCGTCGATGCCCTCGACCCGTTCAGTCCAGGCCCCCCGCGCGGTCAGGACGAGCACCGGCGTCGTGATGCCTTCGGACCGCCAGCGCTTGAGCAGCGTGATGCCGTCGAGCCGGGGCAGACCCAGATCCAGCACCACGGCGTCGTAGGGCTCCGTCGCGCCCATGAAGTCGCCGGTTTCGCCGTCGTCGGCCTGATCGACCGCGTAGCCGGCCTCCTCCAGC
>CAZDBC010000148.1:0-7507 GCA_964503295.1 uncultured Kiloniellaceae bacterium
CGACGATGATGATGATAATGAGGATGAGCCACCAGCCGGTGGTGGCGAACCAGCGGTTGTCCTTGTCTCGAAAGCGCGCCGGGATCTTCTCCACTCCCTTCGGCGCGTAGGGCTCGATCATCTCCATGATGCGCGGGTCGACCATGCTGGTCACCGCCCAACCCCAGATCACATCGTGTTTCGGGTTGCTCGCTTCGGCCAGAATGCGGGCATGAAGGTCGCCGGTCGAAAGCCGCAGCACATCGACCTCGATGTCCGGTATGTCCTTCTTCATCTGCTCGATGAACGACGCCAGCTCGTCTTCCTCGTATGAGGTGTAGACGGTGATCTTTCCGGCTTGCGCTGCGGTTGCCAGCGCACAGGACAAGGCTGCGACCGAGAGGGTTGGCAGAATCCCGCGAATCCAGCTTCGGCAGCGTACCAGCAGTTTCTGTGCCATGGCTTTGTCTCCCTGATTGTTGTGCGGCAATAACCGCAATTCTGAAGGAGAGAAGATGTCACAACGGTCCGGGAATTGGAAATACCGATCTCGTCGAGCGGTTCGTTGCAGCGTCAGGTTTTGCTGGACGCGTGCCCTTCAGCCTCGCCAGTCGCCAGCCAGTGCGACAGGGCCGGCAGCCCGTTGAGAACCACGTCCGCCAGCGGCATCAGATCCGCCCGTGCGCTGGTACCGCCGAGGAGCCCAATAGCCACGCCTGCCCCCGCGGCCCGTGCCATCTCCAGGTCGTGGCGGCTGTCGCCGACCACCGCGATCGCACCGGGAGGGACACCCACGGCCTCGCAGAAGGCGACGACCATGTCGGGCGCCGGTTTGGGGCGCGGCACGGCATCGTAGCCGAGTACGCAGGCGAAGCGCGCCGCAAGACCGAGAGTTTCCAGGCAGGCACGGGCGCTGGCGGTCGCGTCGCTGGTGGCCACGCCGAGGTGCAAGCCGGCACCCGCCAAAGCGTCAAGAGTGCTTCGCAGGCCGGCGACCGGCACGCTGCGCCGACGAGCGCCGTCCTCAAAGGCCGCATCGATGCGCGCCGCCAGCCGGCGCCGTTCGCTCGCGTCAGCGGCTGGAAACCATAACGCGATCAGATCCCGGGTGTTGCCCGCCGCCAGAACGGATCCGGACGCCACCTGGCCCGTTCGCGAATCGAGACCGGCCTGCCTCAACATGTCGTCAGCAAGGGCATCCTTGCCGGCAGCTAGATCGAGTGCGAGATCCCGGCAGATCGGCGGCCAGGTCTTGTGAAAGTCGATCAGGGTGCCGTCCTTGTCGAACAGCACGGCTTTCAGAGCTGATCGCATCGCAAGCGAGCCGTCTTGAAGAAAAGCGCAATCGGGGCCAGCCCCTGGGCAGGCATCAGTCGTCGTCGCCGGCAGTCCCGAGACGCCGGATGGCCGTTATGCCCCGGCCGCTCTCGGCACGAACGCGCTCCGTGATCGGTCCCAGGGCTTCGACAGTCGTCAGCATTGCGAGGGCGTTGGTGTGCACGACCTGCTCGCCGTCCAGCGCAATCGCGACGTGGCCCGGCCAGAACACCAGATCGCCCCGGCGTAGCTCGGGCCGTTCGAAATCGGTCGCCACATCGCGGCCGAGGGCGAGCGCCTGCTGGTCGCTGTCGCGCGGTGCGGAAATTTCGGCCCGCGCCAAGGCGAGTTGAACCAGGGCCGAGCAATCAAGCCCCAGGCTCGATCGTCCGCCCCACAGGTACGGTATGCCCAGGAACTGGCAGGCAGTGGCGACATAGTCCGGCGCGGGCTGGTCGCGCGGGACCAGATGCCGACTGTATATCCAATTGCCCGCAGCGGTGAGGCTGAAGCGTCCGTCCTGGTCGATCACACGGACAGTGGCTCCGAACGACAGCACGTCGAGCGGCGGCCGTTTCAGGTCCGGTGCCGGATAGACGAAGCTGCGCAGCACATCCACCCTGTGTGTGGTTGCCGCTTCGCCCTCGCTCAAACCGTCCACTCGGGCATAGCCAACGTAATCGTCGGTATGGTTCTGGAGCCAGGCCCAGCCGTCGTTGCGCTCGTAGACCGTCACCGCCTCGCCGGCCAAGAGCTGACTGTCGAGCGGAGATTCGGCATCTGGGGCGCGGCGCAGGTCGAGCAGGCCGCAGGCAACCTGCGCGGGTTCCCCGGCCACGAAGCGTGGCACCTCGATCCTGCCTCTGAGGTGTTCTGCCGCAAGGTCGGAGCGGAAGGCGTTGACGCGCCAGTCCAGGTCGGGGGCTTCGTGTCCGGGTCTCGCGCTGTGGGATATACTCATGGCCCGCTTCCGACTTAGCTGGCTTCGCCCGAGCCGCCGCTGCGTTCGGCAAGCACCTTGGCCCTGGCCTGCTCGATCTCGCGTTCGCGAAGATAATCGTCCGTGGTGCGCGGCTTCGGCCGCTGGCCCATCGCCATGGGCTCGTCGCTGCGCTCGAACTGAACGACGACGCGGCAGTCGTCGCACATCATGATGCGCTCGATCTGCTCGCCGGCCTGGAACATTGAGTGGCGTCCCGCGAGCTTCTCGACGATTCGCTCGATCGAACGTTGCACGCCGAAGGGCTTGCCGCAGCGAATGCAGTTGAAGGGCTCGGCCTCGTTAAGCGTGATCGCGCGACGCGCCTCTTCACTCAGGTTGAGCCGGGGTTCGAGCTCGATAACGCTTTCGGGGCAGGTGTTGCGGCACAGACCGCACTGGATGCAGGCCTCCTCCTGGAAGCCCAGCCAGGGCCGGTCCGGATCGTCGAGCAGGGCACCGGTGGGGCAGACGCTGACGCAGGCGAGGCAGAGCGTGCAGCCGGCGGCGTCGATCTTGACCCGGCCAAACGGGGCACCCCGGGGAAGTTCGATCAGCTCGCGCGGCTCCGGCGCCACCTCGTGGAGATGGCGCAAGGCAAGCATCGAGCGGCTGCGTTTGCCGCCCATGGGCAGAAAGCTGCCGGCGCGAGGCGGTGTCAGCCCCCTGAACTCCGCGAAGGCGATGGCGAGCGCGTCCGGGTCCTGCTGATCGAGAATGACGATTCGTCCGCCGCCGAAGCCGAGGGCCTCCATGACCGTCTCGACCAGGCCGATCTGACCGGCGAGGCCCTCGAGCTCGCCCTGCTTGTCGGGGCCGACCAGGAGCCCGACTCGCGCCGCGCCATAGGCCAGTGCGGAGGCGAGAAAGTCGAGGCCCACCTGCGTTACCTCGTTCACCGTGAACGGCAGAACATCCGGGGGCAGTCCCGGGCCCAGGTTGGCGAGCACGGCGATCATGTCGTCCCCGTGGCGCGGGTCGTGCAGCAGCAGAGAAGGCGCGTTGCCCCCGGCGGCGTGATAGGCGCTCAGGAGCGTGCGTAGACGCTGGAAGAGGTCGTCGACCTTCGGCAGGCGATAGGTCGCGGCGCCGGTCGGACAGACGCTGGCGCAGGTGCCGCAGCCGGCGCAGATGTGGGGCTCGATCGACACGTGATCCCCGGCCGGGGTGATGGCACCGGTCGGGCAGACCTGAAGGCAGCGCGTGCATCCGGTCTGTCGGCTTCGCGAATGGGCGCAAATTTCCGCGTCGAAGTCCACATAGCGCGGCTTCTCGAACTGCCCGACCAGATCGCTCAACTCAAAGAGCGCCTTCTGGACGGCCGCCGGATTGCCCGGATCCGGCCTGAAGTAGCCGTCGCGCCTGTCATGCCCCGGAAACATCGGCGGTCCGCCGGTGAGATCGAGGATCAGGTCGCACTCGGAGACCGCGCCGTCGCGCGGCGCTTCGAACAGGAGCGCGCCGCGCGAGGAGGGCACGGCGGGTGCATAGTCGTCGACGGTGATACGGAAGGCGCCGAGATGGCCTTCGGCGCGGCTGATGCGCCCCTTGAAGACCGGGACCGCCATGACGCGCGGCGGGATCAGCTCCTCAGGCGCCGTGAGCAGCAGCGTGACCTCGAGCCGGCCCGAGAGCTGCCGGGCCGCCTCCAGGGCGGTCTGATCGTGGCCGTAGACGAGGCAGACCCCGCTCGACTCCATCTCCACGGACGGGGCCGGCGCGCTCTCGAGACTGGCCGCAGCCAGCAGGGCCGCGATCTTCGGGGTCGCCGATTCCGCCGTTTCGGACCAGCCGGCGTATTCGCGGATGTTGGCGAAAGCGACCTCGGCGTCCGCCGCGGTCTCGTCGCGCACCTCCGAGAAAAGCGGTGCTTCCTGGGTGCAGGCGACGAGCAGCGGATCGCCGCGCCCCAGCGCGTCCTGGTAGGTGTCGAGCTGTGCCCGGCAAAGCTGCCTGGAAAGGGCGAGCCGGCCCTCGCCACCCGCGGCGGCACAGGCCCTGGTCAGGCGTTCGGCGTCGAGCGGCATGGTGTTCTCGCAGTTGCAAACGAGAACGCGTTTGCCGTGAAATCTCATCGGACGATCTCTCCTTGGCGGCCTTTTCGGCCTGGACAGGCCCAGTCATGGCCGCCTTTTGTTCCCTCTCTAGCATGCAGTGTGGGCCCTGCAAAGGCGAACGAGATTCACCTCGCGCAGTGCCGCAAGCTATAGTGCGGCCATGACCGATCGCGTTCCGTCTCGAGGCCCCCGTGCGGCCGCCGAGCCAGCAAGGCTTGCGGCCGAAGCAGACCTGATGACCACGAGAGAGGTCGCCGACTACCTCCGGATCAAGGAGCGCCGGGTTTACGATCTGGTCCGTCAAGGCGCCATTCCCTGCACGCGCGTGACCGGCAAATGGCTGTTCCCACGGTCCCAGATCGACGAATGGGTCCGTCGCGGGGCAAGCGGTGGCAGTGCCGAGCCGCAGGCGCCGGCGGTGATTGCCGGCAGCCACGACCCCCTGCTGGACTGGGCCGTGCGCGAGTCCGGCTGCGGTCTGGCCCTGCTTCCGGGCGGCAGTCTGGACGGGCTGCGCCGCTTTGCCGAAGGTGCGGCGGTGGCAAGCGGATTGCACCTCTACGATCCGGAAAGCGAGAGCTTCAACGTTTCGGCCCTGGCCGGGAACCCGCCGCGCGACGCGGCCCTCCTGGAATGGGCCTGGCGCAACCAGGGCCTGGTGGTGGCAGCCGGCAACCCCAAGAGGATCGAGGGCCTGGCCGATCTCGCGCGGGAGGACGTCCGGGTGGTCGTGCGTCAGCCGGAGGCGGGAAGCCATCTGCTCATGACCCAGTTGCTGTCGCGCGCCGGCCTGTCCCCGGCTCAGCTGAGGCCGATCGCCCGTACGGCCCGCGCCGAGACCGACCTTGGTCTTGCGATCATCGACGGGCAAGCCGACGTCGGGCTTGCGGTCGAGGCCGTTGCCCGCACTCTGAAACTCGAGTTCCTGCCGCTTGTTCGCGAGCGCTACGACCTGCTGGTCAGCCGCCGGGCCTTCTTCGAGCCGCCTTTGCAGCGTCTTTTTACCTTTGCCCGAAGCTCAAGCTTCCTGGACCGGGCCCGTGAAATGGGCGGCTATGACGTGGCCGGTCTCGGACGGGTGGTGTGGAACGCCTCTTGAGCCGCTGTCAGGGGGCGGTCGCCAGCCACAAGGTGTCCGGCCGATAGATCCCGAAGTATGAGCCGGGCTCATAGAGGTAGAGAGCCTCGTCGGGCAGGTTGCGCAGGCCGCGCCGCGCCACGACCGGCTGCAGTACGCCGCTGATGATGCCGATCGTGAAGACCTGTTCGGCGTGAATGCGCAGCATCTCGCGCCAAATCTCGGCGCGTGCCGCGTCGCTCTCGCTCACCACCCAGTCGCGGTAGAGATCCAGCAGACGGCGGGCAGCCGGCAGGTCGGGCGCCGTTCCAGCGTTCCCGCCCGAGGCATGGTGAAGGCCCCAAAGGGGCCAGTTGTTCTGAAACTCGCTGGTCGGTGCCAGTTCGGCCGGGCTCATGGAGGGGCGGGCGATGCCGTTGCCCAGGCCGTAGAAGAGGCTGAATGCCGCCTCGCCGCTGCGCACGCGCTGACGGGCCTCCTGGCGTCCGCTCGAGGCAATGACGAGGTCGATGCCGATGTCGCTCCAACTCTCCGCGATCAGTTCCAGAACATCGGTTTCTTCCGGTACCACCTTGGCCGTTTCGACGACTATCCGAAACGGCCGGCCATCGGGCAGCCGGCGCAGATCCCCGTCGTCGCGTACGAACCGGGCGGCATCCAGCAGGCGTTCGGCCCGGTCGGGGTCATGGGTCGACCAGGCGGTCCGCAAACCCGGCTGATAGAGTGGACTGCCCGGCAGGACGCTGTTGCCGCCGGGGCTGGCCAGGCCCTTGTAGACCACCCGGTTGATTTCGGCGCGGTCGATCGCCAGGGAAAGAGCCCGCCGCACCCGCACGTCCCGCACGACTCTGCGCCAGACGGGGTCCCGGACGTTGAGGTTGGGATAGATGGCAAGCTGGGCGCCGCGACCGATCGGCCAGAGATGGACGACGATCCCGGCGCGCTCCTCGGCCTCCTTCAGCAGGGTGTAGTCGCGCAACGACAGCCCCGTCGCCTGGAGATCGCTCTCGCCAGCCGCGGACTTGGCGGCGATAAGGTCCTGGCTGGTCCGCACGAGCATCACCCGGTCGATATAGGGCAGCTGTCGGCCGCGGGCGTCGACGCGGTGGAAGTAGGGGTTGCGCACCGCGCGGAAGCGCTGGGCGGGCGGGGCGGTCTCGTTGATCCAGGGCTGCAGACTGGGCAACCGCGGATTGTCGAGCCGAAACATGCGGTCCTGGCGCTCGAACAGCGCAGTCCAATCCTGCAGGCCGGCTTCCGACGCGGCGACTTCCAGTTCGAGCCACGGCCGATAGCGGGGATGGAACCTTTTCAGGTAGTGCGCCGGCCGATAGATGAAGGGCGGATTGGTGCCGGCAAGGGCAGGCAGGAACTTGGCGTTCGGCTTCGACCAGGTAAAGCGAACCGTATGGCGGTCGGGAAACTCGACCAGCGGTGGCTCGCCATCGACCAGCAGCGCGGGCGGAAGACCGCGCGGCGAGAGCTTCGGCTGGTTCGCGACGTCCCGCCACCAGAAACGAAAGTCCTCGCTCGTGAAGGAGGTCCCGTCGGACCACTTATGACCGGGCCGCAGCCGCAAGGTGAAACGGCGCCCCTCGTCGACCTCGTAGCCGGCCAGAATGTCTGGGACCAGCCTGTACTCTTCGTCCCAGGCGACGAGACGGGCGTAACCGAGGACCGTCAACGCGCGCGCGTCCCGTCCGCCGCGGTCGAGAATGACCAGTTCCCCGCCGTAGCGCCCTTCGGTCCAGTCCGCGCGCATCGGCAGGTCACGGCGCGGTTCGGAGGGCAGGCGCGTCGCCAGCGGCGGCAGCCGCCCGGCCCTGACGTCCGGCTCGAGCAAGAGCGGTTCACCGGGTGCTTCGGGCGATTGAGCGCGTGCGTCTTGAAACCCTGACGCCGCCGCCGCCAGCATCCAAATGGCGAGCGTTACGCTGCAGAGCGCCCGGGCCAGGCATCCACGGCGGCGGTGTGGCGGCGAAATCGGCAGGTCCGTGGTCACGTTGGCAGGTTCGCGGGCGCCAAAGGCAATGGCACTGAGAACTGTAGGTTCCAAAGGGCCGTGGGCGATCAGTTGACCATGCGGAAGCCTAGCGG
>CAZDBC010000149.1:0-1714 GCA_964503295.1 uncultured Kiloniellaceae bacterium
TCGCACGGAGCGAGCGTCGTCGGGATGTTCTTCTTTGACGACAATCTCTTCTGTCTGCGTGAGGGCGATCCGGTCGGCGAGCGCCTGGCCAAGGTCGCGAAGGACCAGAACATCCTGCTCATGATCTGCGACCAATGCGCCGTGCGCCGCAACCTGGCTGAAGGCACCCTTGAGCAATGCGGCAAGGGCGACGTCAAGGCGAAGGGTACGGTCGCCGGGGTGCAGGCCGGTTGCTTTCCCCAGCTCTACGCGGCGCTCGCACCCAACGCGCCCGACTTCGTCATCACGCTTTGAAGTATCGCCATGACCCAGTTCCGGGAACGACCGAAGCTGCCCGTCACCGTACTTTCCGGCTTTCTCGGCGCCGGCAAGACCACGTTGATGAACCACATCCTCAACAACCGCGAAGGCAAGCGCGTCGCGGTCATCGTCAACGACATGAGCGAGGTGAACATCGATGCCGACCTGATCCGCGACGGCGGCGCCGATCTGAGCCGTACGGAAGAGACCCTGGTCGAGATGACCAACGGCTGCATCTGCTGCACGTTGCGCGATGACCTTCTCAAAGAAGTGCGCCGTCTCGCTCAAGATGGCCGCTTCGACTATCTCCTGATCGAATCGACCGGCATCTCCGAGCCGCTGCCCGTGGCGGCCACCTTCAACTTCCGCACGGAAGAAGGGGAAAGCCTTGAGGATGTCTCTCGGCTGGACACCATGGTCACGGTTGTCGATGCAGCGAACCTCCTGCGCGATTACGCATCCACCGATTTCCTCAAGGACCGGGGCGAAGCACTGGGCGAGGAAGACACTCGCACGCTGGTCAACCTACTCGTCGAGCAGATCGAGTTTGCCGATGTTGTCATCTTGAACAAGATCGATGCCGCGTCGCCGGAACAGCTCGATGCCGCGCGCAAGATCATTCGCTCGCTCAATCCCGACGCCAACCTGATCGAGACGAGCATGTCGCGCGTGCCCCTGGACAAGGTCTTGAACACCGGCCGGTTCGATCACGACAAGGCGCAGGAACACCCGCTTTGGTTCAAGGAACTGTACGGCTTCGCGGACCATAAGCCGGAGACGGAAGAATATGGGGTGCGCAGTTTCGTTTATCGGGCACGCCGGCCCTTCCATCCCGAGAAGTTCTACGCCTTCATCAACTCGTCGTGGCCGGGGATCATTCGTGCCAAGGGACATTTCTGGCTCGCCACCCGCCCGGAATGGGTCGGCGAACTGAGTCAAGCCGGAGCGCTTGTCCGCCACGAAGCCATGGGATTCTGGTGGGCCAACGTGCCCAAGGAGCGTTGGCCCGATAATCCGGAGTGGCGACAGCACGTCGCCAAATCCTGGGACCCCGTCTACGGAGACCGGCGCCAGGAGATCGTTTTCATCGGCACCGACATGGACGAGGCAGCGATCCGTCGCCGTCTCGACGCCTGCCTTGTCGGCGACGCCAATGCCAAGGCCATGCAGCCCGCTGCCTGGAGAAAGCTGAAGGATCCCTTCCCGGTCTGGAAGCGGGCTGAGCCGGCATGATCGGTTCGTCGGTATCCCTGGAAGTTGAGTCAATCGGGACTTCCGCCACGTCAGGCGCGTGCGTCGAGATATGCGATGCGCTGGATGGAATCGCCGTTTTCAGCAAGCCAGACGTCGAACTCGTGCTCTGGCGACGCGCGCTTCCCCGGTGCCTGCGGACCTGGCTCGAACGAATGGATGC
>CAZDBC010000149.1:1814-3578 GCA_964503295.1 uncultured Kiloniellaceae bacterium
GAGTGGGTGAAGCCGGAACATGCCGCAACCGCCTTGCGCCAGCAGAAGCGTTACATCGGACCGATCGAGCGCCTTTGCTGCGGCGAGGTAGGGCTCTTCAAAGGAAGCTGCGCCGGCGATGGTCGTGGCATTGTACACCGCTCACCGCCGATCGCCGGAACCGGAGCCACCCGCCTGCTGCTGTGCCTCAACAGACCGTCCGACACCTCGCCGGAACCCTGGACGGAGAGGGCGCGCGATGCTTGAAGAACGGCAATCTGTATCTGTATCCCTGAGGTTTGACGGGCAAGTTCTCGAACCGCCGCCGGCCCTAGCGCTGCTGTTCAACCGGCGCTCGGTACCGCCGCGCCTGTTGACCGACCCGGCTCCAACGGGACCGGACCTGGAGATCATCCTCGCGGCCGCCTGCCGCGCGCCAGACCACGGTGCCTTGCGGCCGTGGCGGTTCATCGTGATCCGGGACAAGGCGCGGGAGCGCTTGGGTGCCGTCTTCGCCGAGGCAAGGCGGCAACGCGATGCGGCAGCAAGCCCGCAGGACCTGGAGGCTGAGCGGCGCAAACCGCTGCGCGCGCCGCTGGTCCTCGCCGTGGCGGCGGTGGTCTCGGAAGAGCATCCGAGCGTGCGCGCCGTCGACCAGGTTCTCGCGACAGGCTGCGCCGCTCACGGAGTCCTGCTGGCAGCCCAAGCCCTGGGCTATGGCGGGATCTGGCTCACGGGGAGCAACTGCCACGACCCGAACGTGAAGGCGGCACTGGGATTGGCGCCCAAAGACGCCATCGTCGGCTATCTCTATCTCGGCACCCCCAGCGCCGAGCCGCCGCCCCGTCCGCGGCCCGATCCGGCCACGCTCATCATCCCCTGGACCCACGACATGCGGCGACCGCCCTGAGGCACGGCGACGCGCAAGCAAAGTGAGGGCCTGGTCATCTTGGCGAATCCCCGGACCCTCACGCGAATGGTCAGGACCATTCACACAGACGGTGTCTGCACATGAGAGTCTCCGAAAAAGGGTACATCAACGTCAAGGTCTATCCACAGAGCGACCAAAGCGAGAGTTTGGACTTGGTCGCGAAGCTTCGTCGCGGCGCGGCCGCGGCGCTGCTGGCGACAATCGTCAGTCACGCGACCGCGCCGGCGAGCGCCGACGAGAGCGATAAGGGAACCGGCGGCGGCGCGCTGCGCCTCGATCCGCTGGTCGTGACCGCCACCCGCACGGAAACGCCGCTCAGCCAAGTCGGCAGTGCGCTGACCGTGATCACCGGCGACTAGCTGGAGCAGCGTCAGATTCGCATCGTCTCAGACGTGCTGTGCGAGGTCCCCAGCGTCGCAGTCAACCGCACCGGCGCCGTCGGTCAGCTTACCCAACTCCGCATCCGCGGTGCAGAGGTTAACCAAACCTTGGTCCTGATCGATGGCATCAAGGTGAACGACCCCTCAGCCGGCTCAGAGTTCGACTTCGCACATTTGCTCGCGGGTGAGGTCGAGCGGATCGAGGTGCTTCGCGGGCCGCAAAGCGTGCTTTACGGCTCCGACGCTGTCGGCGGCGTCGTCAACGTCATCACCAGACGCGGTCAGGGTCGGCCGAGTGTCTTGGCGAGCTTGGAAGGAGGCTCGCTCGGCACGGCCCGAGGCGCCGTTGGCGTCGGCGCCGGCAACGAGCGGTACGATCTGCGGCTCAGCGGCGTCGGTTTCCGGACCGACGGCATCTCGACGGCGAACGAGCGGCGCGGGAACAGCGAGGCGGACGGGTACGAGAACGGCACG
>CAZDBC010000149.1:3678-7473 GCA_964503295.1 uncultured Kiloniellaceae bacterium
TATTTCGAGCAGCGGATCGACCAACTGATCGTCGGTGCCGGGCAGACCGCGATCAACCTGGATGGCGAGTCCCGCTCGCGCGGGGTCGAACTCGGGGCGACCCTCATGGTTCTGCCCGGCCTTGAGCTGCGCGGCGCATACACCTTCATGTCCACCCGCGATCCAGACGGGAACGCGCTGGTGCGCCGACCGAAGCACATGGGCAGTGTCAACCTCAATTATCGCTTTCTCGAGGACCGGGCGAACCTGAACCTGGGGTGATCTACAACGGACGGCAGAACGACTTCGCCTTCGACTCCTCCTTTAACCGCTCAATCGTCCGCCTCGACGCCTACACGCTCGTCAACCTCGCCGGCGCCTACCGGCTGACCGAGGGCGTCGAGCTGTTCGGGCGGATCGAGAACCTGCTCGACGAGGATTACGAGGAGGTCTTCACCTTCGGCACGCCGGGGCGCACGGCCTTTGCCGGACTGCGCCTCGAATTTTGACACAAGGGAGAGCGTAACGATGCAATCACCGCATGTGAGCGAACCCGAAACCATGACGGAACAAGGCGGACGGCAAGTCCATGTGTTCGCGCTACCCGTCGAGGAACCGTTCCTGCATCGCTTCCTGGAGGATGTCTACACCAACCATTGGCAGGGTATCGTCTTCGGCCCCATCCTGCCCGGGGCGGCTTTCGAGTTTCGCTGCCCCTCGGCACCGAAGACGATCAGCCTACTGGACGGCTATCTGACGGTCCATTTCGGCGGAACCCATTTCCATCTTTGCATCGGACCGACCCAGACCGCGGAGCCGACGGAGGCGCGCCGTCGCCAGCCCAGCCGGGCCGAGCTCTTCCGCGGCTTGGACAAAGACGGCGCTCCGAACACCTGGGGGTTCCGGCTGTTCAACGGCGAGGGCCTGCCCACATTCACGCTGTTCTTCCCCAACCCCTTCCTCACCGACGAAGATCGCATCGCCGAGAACCCGGACTGGTCGAGGCTTGCCGTTTGGGAGGACGTCTCCCAACGCTATCTCGGTCGCGCGCCCGATCCGTTCGATCGAACGGGGAAGGGCTTCAGATGATCACTCGGCAGGGCTCTCGGAGGAGGCTGGGAAGTTGGTCCAAGGCGCCGGCACTTGCGACGATGCTTCTTGCCGGGCTGGCGATTCCCGTCAGCGCGTTCGCGGACGAGTCCGCCCCCCAACGCATCGTCTCGCTCAACCTTTGCGCGGATGAGCTGGTCCTGCGGCTCGCCGACCGAAAGCAGGTGCGCTCGGTCACCTGGCTCTCCCACAAGCCGGCGATCTCTTCGGTCGCCGAGCTGGCCGAGGGCATCCCGACGAACCGCGGGCTTGCGGCGGAGATCGTTCCGCTCGATCCCGACCTCGTGGTTGCCGGTATCCACACGACGCGCACCGCGGTTGCACTACTTCGCCGGCTTGAGGTTCCCGTGATCGAGCTCGACGTGCCGACCACCATCGATGCGGTCAAGGTCCAGATCCTTGACCTGGCAACGGTTTTGGGCCAACCGAGGCGCGGCGCGGCCATGGTCGCCGAGATGGACCGGCAACTGGCAGCGCTCGGCCCGCCACCGGCAAACCCGCGGCTGAGCGCCGCGGTCTACCGTCCGAATGGGTTCACCGCGGGACGCGACTCGCTGATCGACGACATCCTTCGCCGCGCCGGCCTGCGTAATCTGGCCGCCGAACGCGGCCTCGAAAACTACGGCCAGCTCCCGCTGGAAATCTTGATCCTGGCGCAGCCGGACCTCCTGATCCTCAACGCGGCCAACGAACCGCTGCCCTCGCTGGCGCACCAATTTTTACGTCATCCCGGCATGGGCGCCGCATTTCCACACTATCGCACCCTCGTTCTGCCGCCACGGCTATGGACGTGCGGCGGACCCGGCGTCGTCGAGGCGATTGCGCGACTGCATCAGGCGCGGGCACGGCTGGACGCTGTCGACAGGCTCGCCGACGCGGAGGCCCGCCGATGAGCGCGCCAGCCGTCTCGGCTCCGTCCGCACGCTGGTTCGAAGATGTGTCCCTCGCCCCCCTGCTGGGCGGCCTTGCGGCGCTGATCGCCGTATTGTTCTGCCTGTCCGTCGCAGTCGGACACACGGCTCTGCCTATTGTGGCGACAATGGGCTCACTCCTGCGTGGTGAGACCAGCCTCGCAGCGCTGGTCCTCGTCGAACTGCGGCTGCCGCGAGCTGTCCTGGGGCTCTGCGTCGGGGCCAGTCTCGGCCTCGCAGGTGCGGCGATGCAGGGTCTGCTGCGCAATCCGCTGGCCGAGCCGAGCATCGTCGGCGTCTCCGGCTGCGCCGGCTTCGGCGCGGTCGTCACCTTCTATAGCGGTCTTACTGCGGCCTTTCCGCTCGCTCTGCCGCTGGGCGGGGTCGGTGGTGCGTTCGCCTCGGTCGTCCTCCTCTACCTTCTTGCAGGCCGCGAGGCTGGAACGCTGACGCTGATCCTCGCCGGCGTAGCCCTGAACGCCCTCGCCGGTGCCCTCACGGCACTTGCCCTCAACCTTTCACCCAATCCCTATGCGGCGATGGAGATCGTGTTCTGGCTGATGGGCTCTCTCGGCGATCGCAGCCTCGACCATCTCGGGCTCAGCCTGCCCTTGATGCTGACGGGGTGGGTGCTGCTCGTCATGACGGGACGGGCGCTGGACGGTCTGAGTCTTGGGGAGGAGACGGCACAAAGTCTCGGGGTCGGCATATATCGGCTCAGGGCACAGGTTATTCTCGGCACGGCGCTCGCAGTTGGCAGCGCAGTCGCCGTGACCGGTGTGATCGGCTTCGTCGGCCTTGTGGTGCCTCATCTTCTGCGGCCGCTGGTGGGGTACCAGCCTGGCCGGCTGCTGCCGGCGAGCGCACTTGGCGGAGCTGCTTTGGTGCTTGCCGCCGATCTCGCCGTACGCCTGATCGCCACGGCGCCCGAGCTCAAGCTCGGCGTGGTGACGGCGCTCGTGGGCGCGCCCTTTTTCCTGCTGCTTGTCCACCGCCTGCGCCGGGAAAGCCTGTGATGCGGATTGCAGCGCAGGGCATCACCGTTGAGGTCGGCCAGCGCCGCCTGCTCGACGGCGTCGACGTGACGGCTGAGCCGGGACAGATGCTTGGCCTGATCGGCCCGAACGGCGCCGGCAAGACCACTCTGCTCCGGATCCTCGCCGGCCTTCGAGCGCCTGACCATGGCACAGTGCTCTATGATGGTCAGTCGGCCGGCGCGCTCGGGCGCGCAGCACTGGCCTGCCGGCTCGCCTATCTCGCGCAGGGTACGGCGGTGCATTGGCCGCTCGCCGTCGAGTCAGTGGTGGCGCTCGGCCGCCTGCCGCATCGCCGCCTTTGGGGCGGACTCGCGGCGAGCGATCGGGACGCCGTGGCGCAGGCAATGGAGACCACCGGTATTGAATCGCTACGGTCGCGGACGATCACGACGCTTTCGGGCGGCGAGCGCATGCGCGCCCTGGTTGCCCGCGTGCTGGCGGTCGAGGCCGAGGCAATCCTCGCCGACGAGCCTGTCGCCGCCCTAGACCCCTATTATCAGATGCAGGTGATGGACCTTCTAGCTGCGGAGGCCCGGCAGCGCCGGGCTGTCATCGTCGTGCTGCACGATCTCGCCCTGGCCGCGCGGTATTGCGACCGCCTCGTCCTGCTGCACGACGGCCGGCTTGCCGCCGAGGGCCCGCCCGACGAAGTGCTGGAACCGACTACGCTCGACTCGGTCTACCGCATCCGCACGCTTGCCGGCCGCCATGGCGACCAACTCTATGTGCTGCCCTGGCAGCGCAGCGATGCGCCTGAG
>CAZDBC010000150.1:0-7468 GCA_964503295.1 uncultured Kiloniellaceae bacterium
GTTCGTCGGCGATGACCGCGGCGAGCTTGGCGACATCGAGCGCCGACCCGCCGCCCAGCCCGATCACGGCAGCCCCGGGACGGGCGGCCGCCGCGGCAGCCGCGGCATCGACCTGCTCGGCAGTCGGATCGCTCGCGAAGTCGCTGAAGACCCGCATGGGGATGCCGCTTGCGGAGAGGACCGCCTCGATGCGCGCGGCGAGGCCGACGGCGACAAGGCCCGGGTCGCAGATGACCACGGCGCCGGCATCCGAACCCTCCAGCCGGCTCAGGCACTCGGGCAGCCTTTCGACCACCGCCGGCCCGAACAGCACCTCTTCACCGAGGTCCGTCCCGCCGAGGTC
Organism: uncultured Kiloniellaceae bacterium; assembly: GCA_964503295.1. Lineage (GTDB taxonomy): Bacteria > Pseudomonadota > Alphaproteobacteria > Kiloniellales > Kiloniellaceae > CAZDBC01. Next base: position 344 of record CAZDBC010000150.1, read on the forward strand.
CGGCCAAGGCACGGCCGCGGAGGGCGTGGCGCCGCCCTTGGGTGCGGGCCGGACTGGCGCGGTCACGAATTCTTCTGGCATGCTGAGTTCTCCGAGCGGCGGCGTTGCCCCGGCGCTCTCTCTAGACCGGCCGCGCGCGCGCGAGCAAGCCCTGGCCGAAGGCGCCGAAGCCGGCCGGCCAGCGACCACGCGGACGCGAGCAGACTGCGATGAAGATCACCCGCATCCGCACGACCCGGCACAGGATCGCGCTCGATCCGCCTTTCGTGCCCTCCTGGGACAGCCGGCCACGCACCGGCTTTACGGCCGATCTTGTCCGGGTCGAGACGGATGCCGGCCTGTTCGGCATCGGCTCGGGCGACGCCATGCCCGGCTTCGCGGGCCACGAGGAGTTGTTCCTCGGCCGCGACCCGCGCGATCTCGAGCGGCACTTCCGGGTCATCGAGAATCTCTCGTTCCACTACGGCCGTTGCTGGCCGCTCGACATCGCACTGTGGGACCTCTACGGCAAGATCGAGAATCAGCCCTGCTGGAAGCTGCTCGGCGGCAGGTCGCAGCGGGTGCGGACCTACGCCTCGTCGGGCTCGCTCAGACAGCCCGAGGAGTTGGCCGAACTGGCCGAAGGCTTCGCCGAGCAGGGCTTTCCGGCCATGAAGATCCGCTTCCAGCGGTCCGACTGGCGCGACGACATCGCCGCGCTCGAACAGGTGCGGGCGCGCATCGGCGACCGCCTCGAGCTGATGGTCGACTGCAACCAGGCTTGGCGCATGCCGTGGGACACCGCCGACCCGTGGTCGTTCGACCAGGCGCTCGAGGTCGCGCGCGAGTTGGAGCGCCTCGACGTCTACTGGATGGAAGAGCCGCTACACCGGGGCGACTACGCCGGAATGGCCGCCCTGCGCGCGGCGACCGGCCTGCGCATCGCCGGCGCCGAGATGACCCGCGAACTGCACGAGCTGCGCGAACTGATCGCGCGTGGCTGCCTCGATGTGCTCCAGACCGACGTGGTGGTCACGGGCGGGCTGACGGGGATGGCCAAGATCACCCGGGAAGCGCTCGAGGCGGGCATGGAGGTGACTCCGCACACCTGGGGCAACGGAATTGGGCTGATCGCGAACGCCCATCTCGCGGCCGGACTCGCCGGTTCGACCTATCTCGAGTACCCGCTCGACCCGCCGGGCTGGACGATCGACCGGCGCGACTTCCCGCTGGCACGGCCGGTCGCAGTCGACGCGGCCGGCTGGATCGACCTCGGTAGCGCGCCGGGCCTTGGCCTCGAGCTGGACGAGGCGCGGTTGGCCGCCACCCAGATCGGCGAAACCGCGCCCCCCGTGACTTGACTCCGCCGCGAAAAATAAGAACATTACATGAACATTCCTAATGGCGGATGGCAGGGACCAGTCGCATGCCAGCCAGGACGCGCATTGCTCTCTCGGCCACCTTGTTCGCAGTCCTCATTGCCGGCTGTGCAACGGAAACCGGCTATCGCGAACGCCTGGCAGCCTGGCAGGGCGCATCGGAGGGCGACCTGGTCGAGGCCTGGGGCGTTCCCGACGGGTTTTACGAAGCGCCCGACGGCGCGCGTTATCTGACCTACAGGCGCGAGCGCACCAGCTATTTTCCGGGAACGCCGGGCTCGACCTACGTCGATCCGGTGACGGGCAGCGTGCAGACGGTGCCCGGCCAACCCGGCGTTCTGCGCCAGAGCTCGTGCAAGACGACCTTCAAGATCGTCGACGGGAGCGTGGAAAGCTGGAGATATACGGGCAACGCCTGCGTTGCGCGTTGAAGCGAGCCGGGCCCGCGAAACGCCGTCAGGCCGCGCTGCTCAGCCGGCTGTTGAAGCGGCTCGGCGAAGACCAGAACTGCTGCAAGCGGCGCAGGGTCTCGTTGGCCTGGTCGAGCGCGCCGCCGTCGAGTTGCGCGTTCTCGAGGTCCTCGGCGTGGACGTCGAAAAGCGTGCTGATCGCGCGGTAGATCTCCAGGCCGCGCTCCGAAGCGCGCACATGGAAGGACCGGCGGTCGTGGGGCGAACGCTCCTGGAGCAGATAGCCGTGCTCGACCATCTTCTTGACGTTGTAGGAGACGTTCGAGCCGAGGTAGTAGCCGCGCTGGGTCAGCTCCCCGACGGTCAGCTCGCCGTCGGCGATGTTGTACAGGATCAGGGCCTGCACGTTGTTCAGGTCCCGAATGCCGCGCCGATCGAGCTCGGCCTTCACGACCTCGAGGCACTGGCGGTGCAACCGCTCGACCAGCGAGATCATCTCAAGATAAGCGTCCTTCACCGTCAGCCTCTTCTCGCTCCGTGGCGTGTCGGGTCTTGCCGAGACTGGGATGTTGCGCGAAGGAGGCTTAAGTTTGACTTAACAGCGCGGAGTTCGTCGTGCCGGCCGCGTTGCACGGCGTCCGCGCCGGGCCCGGATCAGGGCTCCTCGCCGCCGATCAGCTTGATGATGCTCGAATAGTCCAGGCCGCCCTTGCCGTGCGTCATGTGGATGGCGTAGAGCGCCGCAGCCTCGGCGCCGAGCGGCGTTGCCACCCCGGCGTGGGCCGCGGCGGCCTGGGCCAACTTCAGGTCCTTGGCCATCATGGCGGTTGCGAAGCCCGGCTTGTAGTCGCGGTTCGCGGCCGAGGTCTCGACCAGCCCGGGAACCGGGTTGTGGTTGAGCATGGCCCAGCAGGAACCGCTCGCCTTCGAGCTGATGTCGAAAAAGGTCTTGGGCTCGAGACCCAGCTTCTTGGCCATCGTGAAGGCCTCGGCGCAGGCGATCATGCTGATTCCGAGGATCATGTTGTTGCAGACCTTGGCCGCCTGGCCGTTGCCCGCACCCCCGGCGTGGACGACGTTGCGGCCCATGATCTCGAACAGCGGCTTTGCCGCCTCGAAGCCGGCGTCCGAGCCGCCGACCATGAAGGTCAGGGTGCCGGCATCGGCGCCCGCGACGCCGCCCGAGACGGGCGCATCGAGCATGTCGAAACCGCGCTCGCCTGCCTCCGCCGCCACCTCGCGCGCGGTCACGACGTCGATGGTCGAGCAGTCGATCAGAACCGCTCCGCGCCGCGCGTTGGCGAACACCCCGTCCTCGCCCAAGTAGACCTCGCGCACCTGCTCGCCCGCCGGCAGCATGGAGATGACGACCGGCACGTCGCGCGCGGCCCTACCCGCGCTTTCGACGAGCGAGACGCCATTGGTGGCCGCGGCCTCGCGCGCGGCCGGTACAAGGTCGAATCCCTGAACCTCCTTGCCGGCCTTGACCAGGTTCTTGGCCATGGGGCCGCCCATGTTGCCAAGACCGATGAATCCGATGTCAGCCATGTCCAGCTTCCTCCCGCTTCGTTCGTTTGTGCGCGTCACTCGTCTTCGAATGTCAGCTCCTGCCCGTCGAGCGGCGCGAAGTAGCCGGCGAGCATCTCGTCGGTCACCTCGTCCAGCGAGCTGGGCTGCCAGCGCGGCGCCTGATCCTTGTCGATCAGTACGGCGCGCACGCCCTCCGCGAAGTCGGACCCGGCCATGAAGCGCTGGCTCAAGCGGTATTCCATGCGCATGCAGTCGTCGAAGTCCATCCGGGCCGCGCGCCTGATCGCCTCGAGCGTCACCTTGAGGCTGAGCGGCGCGCGCTTGCCGAGGATGTCGAGCTGCGACGAGGCCCACTCGGTGCCCTCGGCCTCCAGCGCGGCGACGATGAGATCCATGCCGTCGCCGGCAAAGCAGCGGTCGATGGCCTCGCGTTCCTGGGCGATGGGTGGGCGGCCGGGATCGTCGGCCAGGCCGCGGATCGCCTCGTCGACCACCTCCTCCGGCGCGGCGCCCGACCAGTCGGCCTCCGCCAGTCTCGTCTCCAGCGCGGACAGCCGCCCGGATTCGACGTAGTGGGTCGCCAGGCCCGAATAGAGGCCGTCGGCCGCGCGCAAACGGTAGCCGGTGAGCGCCAGGAAGGTGCCCAACTCGCCGGGCAGACGCGACAGCACGAAGGTGCCGCCGACATCCGGAAAGAAGCCGATCGCGGTCTCCGGCATCGCAATGAGCGTTCTTTCGGTGGCGACGCGGTGGCTGCCGTGAACCGAGACGCCGACCCCGCCGCCCATGGTGACGCCGTCGGCCAGCGCCACGTAGGGCTTGGGAAAGCGATGGATCATGCGATTGACGCGGTACTCGTCGCGAAAGAACTCGCGCGGCAGGCTGCCGCCGCGTCCGAGATCCTCCGCCACCCGCCGGATATCGCCGCCGGCACAGAACGCCTTGTCGCCGCTGCCCCTGATGACGACGGCCTTGATCTCGGGGTCGCCCGCCCAGTCCTTCAGCCGAGGACCCATCTCGCGCAGCATCTCGAGGGTCAGGGCGTTGAGCGCCTTCGGCCGGTTCAGGGTGATGACGCCGAGGGCGGCGCGCCGCTCGAACAGGATCTCTTGGTCTTCCGACATTGCTTTGGCCTTGGGTGTACGTTGAGCCGGACCGGATGCGAGACGGTCAGGCGGACAGGAGGCGGCGGGCGATGATCAGGCGCATGATCTCGTTCGTGCCCTCGAGGATCTGGTGGACGCGCACGTCGCGCAGGTAGCGCTCGATCGGATAATCGCGCAGGTAGCCGTAGCCGCCGTGAAGCTGCAGCGCCTCGTTGCAGACCGAAAAACCCACGTCCGTCGCGAACCGCTTGGCCATGGCGCAGTGCTGCGTCTTCTCGGGGTCGTCGCGGTCCAGCATGGCGGCGGCGCGGTAGACCATGAGCCGCGCCGCCTCGAGCTCGGTCGCCATGTCGGCGAGACGGAACTGCAGCGCCTGGAACTCCGCCAGCGCCTTGCCGAACTGCTTGCGCACCGTCATGTGGTCGCGCGTCGCCTCGAGACAGGCGCGCGCCGCCCCGAGCGAGCAGGCGGCGATGTTGATGCGTCCGCCGTCGAGCCCGGCCATGGCGATCTTGAATCCCATACCTTCGCCGGACAGGCGGTTGTCGACCGGAACGCGGGCGTTGTCGAAGTTGACCATCGCCGTCGGCTGGCTGTGCCAGCCGAGCTTGCGCTCCTGCTTGCCGAAGCTGAGCCCAGGCGTATCGGCCGGAACCACCAGGGTCGAGATGCCCTTGGGCCCCTCGCCGCCGGTGCGGCACATGACCACGTAGAGGTCGCTGCGCCCGCCGCCGGATATGAAGGCCTTGGCCCCGTTCAGCACGTAGTGGTCGCCGTCGCGTTCGGCCCGGGTCTTGAGGGCGGCGGCGTCGGAGCCGGCGCCCGGTTCCGTCAGGCAATAGCTGGCAAAGGCCTCCATGGAGGCCAGCGGCGGCAGAAAGCGCCGGCGCTGCTCGTCGCTGCCGAAGCGATCGATCATCCAGGCCGCCATGTTGTGGATCGAGATGTAGGCGGCGGTCGAGGTGCAGCCGACCGCCAGCTCCTCGAAGATGATCGCGGCATCGAGCCGGCCCAGACCCGAGCCGCCGACGTCGTCGCGCACGTAGATCGCGCCGAAGCCGAGTTCGGCCGCCGCGCGCAGGCAGTCCTCGGGAAAGATCTCCTCCTCGTCCCAGCGGCCGGCGTGGGGCAGCATCTCCGCGACTGCGAAATCGCGCGCCATGCCCTGGAAGGCACGCTGCTCCTCGGAGAGCTCGAAATCCATGGCGAGGGGCCCCCTTGTCGCGCCGGCGCCGCCGCCGGACGGCGCGATGATAGTCCCGGCCCCTGCCCTGTCAACGCGGGCAGAGCAAGGCCGATCGACGAGGGCAGCGGTCCTTGACAGGAGCCGGGAAAGTGCGTTCTTTTCCGCCCAGCGCCGATTTGGGCTCGGCTTGCGGGCGCTTTAAAAGTACGGCTAAAAGAGCGGTTTGACGCAACCGCCCGGCCCGCCGTGGCGGTTTTTTCATGCCCGTGCACCGCTTGCACGCTGTGCCCGGATCAGCCTTAGCCAGTGCGGAGTAGAGCAGCCATGACCAAGTCCTCCCACCCCGAGACCCTGGCGTTGCACGCCGGCTATCGCGCCGATCCCACGACTGGCGCGGTGGCGGTGCCGATCTACCAGACCACCTCCTACCAGTTCGCCAGCAGCGAGCATGCCGGCAAGCTGTTCGCCCTGGAGGAGCTGGGCAACATCTACACCCGGATCATGAACCCGACCTGCGACGTGCTCGAGCAGCGCATCGCCGCGCTCGAGGGCGGCGCCGCCGCGCTCGCCGTCGCCTCCGGCCAGGCCGCCTCGGCGATGGCGCTCCAGAACATCGCCCACAGCGGCGACAACTTCGTCGCCGCCACCGACCTCTACGGCGGCACCTGGAACCTCTTCGTCAACACCCTCAAGGACTGCGGCATCGAGGTGCGCTTCGTCGACCCGGCCGACCCGCAAGCCTTCCGCCGCGCCAGCGACGAGCGGACCCGCGCCTTCTACGCCGAAACCCTGCCCAACCCCAAGCTCCAGGTCTTCCCCATCGCCGAGGTCGCCGCCATCGGCGAGGAACTCGGCATCCCGCTGATCATGGACAACACCGCCGCCCCGGTTTTGTGCCGCCCCTTCGACCACGGCGCCCACATCGTGGTCTACTCCAGCACCAAGTACATCGGCGGCCACGGCACCGCGATCGGCGGCCTGATCGTCGACGGCGGCCGCTTCGACTGGGAAAAGCACGCCGCGCGCTTCCCCATGCTCAACCAGCCCGACCCCTCCTACCACGGCGCGGTCTGGACCGAGGCGGCCAAGCCGCTCGGCCCGGTCGCCTACATCCTGAAGGCGCGCTGCACCCTGCTGCGCGACCTCGGCGCCGCCATGAGCCCCTTCAACGCCTTCCTCTTCCTCCAGGGCCTCGAGACCCTGCCCTTGCGCATGCGCGAGCACTGCCGCAACGCCGAGGCCGTCGCCCGCTTCCTGAACGGCCACCCCGAGGTCGCCCGGGTCATCCACCCGGCCCTGCAAGATGGCGAGCCCCGGCGCCGCGCCGAGGCCTGCCTCGCCGGCGGCTTCGGCGGCCTGGTCGGCTTCGAGCTCAAGGGCGGCCGCGAGGCCGGACGGCGCTTCATCGACAGCCTCGAGCTGCTCTACCACGTCGCCAACATCGGCGACGCCCGCAGCCTCGCCATCCACCCGGCCTCCACCACCCACTCCCAGCTCTCCCCCAAGGACCAGCTCGCCACCGGCGTCACCGAAGG
>CAZDBC010000151.1:0-5749 GCA_964503295.1 uncultured Kiloniellaceae bacterium
CAGCCCGCGCCAGACACCCCCGCGTTTCCCCTTGGCGTTCGCATTTTCGATCTCGAGCCGATCGGCGAGTTGGGCAATCGCCTTGGCAAGCTTTGCGCCGTTGCCAAGGTGCACCGCCGGCTTGCCGAGATTGGCTGCCTGGTTCAGCAGCTTGCTGAGATCGGGCACCTGGACATCGATTTTGTGTCCCAGCGCCTTCTGAAAGTCGCTGTTCTGCATGGCAGGGGCCTTGCCGCCGGTCCGGTTGGCGACGACCACGACGGGAATGTCGCGGCCGGACTCGCGCACGCTGTTGAGGAGTCGGATGGCGTCGCGCAGACCGGGCAGCGTGAGCTCGGTGACGAGAACCACGTGGGTCGCAAGCTCGAGCAGCTTCTGACGAAGCCGGTAGGCGGGTCGGGGCACGTCGATGACGATCAGCTCGCTACTGCGGCCAAGGGCCTCCAGAAGCACGTCGACTGCCGCAGGGTTGAAGTCGATCTCGCCGTTCAGCATCTCCTCGGTCGCCATGATCGACAGGCGTTCGGTCAACTTGGCGGTCGCGCTGGACACGAACAGACTGTCGATACGGGCCGGATTCTCCAGAGCTTCACGCAAGCCGCGCGTCGGTTCGATGTCGAGGGCGAGCGCGACCGTTCCGAACTCGAGGTCGAGGTCGATCAAGGCGGTCTTGCGCCGGCGCTGATCGGCCGCCAGCCAGGCCAGGTTGACTGCGATGGTCGACGAGCCGACGCCGCCGCGCGAGCCGATGACGGCGATGCGGTGCTGCTGGGGCTGTGGCGGACGATCGCTTTCGGCCGGCTGGGCCGGCTGCTCGGTGCGCAGAATGGCGGACGAAAGCGCCTTTTCCGTGAGCGGCTTCGTCAGATAATCGGTGACCCCGCCATCGATCATCTCGCGATAGAGGGCGATGTCGTTCATTTCGCCGATGCCGATCAGGCCGTGCTCGTCCGGCAGGGCGCTGCGTACGGCCAGCATGTCGGCGAGGGGCGAATGGGTGCTGCCGGTGTCCACGATAAGCACCTGTGGCGCCGGAGCCTCGGCGAGAAAGGCCAGGGCTTCGCGCGCGCCACCGTCGCGGATCACCGGAACCGCGAAATACTGCTGCAGAACGGCAGAGACGGTGCCATGGGTCTGATTGTCGCCGACGAAGGCGACGCATTCGGCGGCAACGGCCTCGCCTGCTGCAGGTTGGCGTAGATCCTCGGCTACACTCATTGTGTGCCCGTGTTGACCTGTTCCAGAGGTTTCACCTGATCGGTCTGGTAGCGCTGAATGCCGAGCACCGCCTGTTCGCCATCGGCCGGGTCGAGCGGCTTGCCCCGCTCGAGGTCGACCGGGTCGGCGACCATTCGCCCGAGGTTCGCGGTCGTCGTGCAGCCGAAGTCGTAGAGCGGTCGCTTCCAGGGCTGCGGCTGCGGCTGTTCGCATTCCGGCGGAATCACCATGACCCGCGTGACCACCACCCGGACGGCGTTGACGGGCGCGTTCGGGGGCAGCAGCGGCTGCTCCGCGACGTCCGGACGCAGGCCGAAACGCTCGAGCGCGTGGCGCACCTGCGCCAGCCGGGCGGAGGTGAGGGGGTCATGGCGGCCGCCGCCGGGGCGCGGACCGTCGACTTCGATGCGGTCGCCCGCGCCGGCGCCGATGGTCACAAGAAATCGGCGAAGCTCGGCGTGCTCCCTGGCGGAGAGTTCGGCGCGCGTGGCGTCAAAGGCGACCGCGTGCTCCAACCGGATCGGTTCGACCTGATTCTCAAGACGTGGCGGAAGCTGCTGCCAGGCGGCGGTGTTGAAGAAGCGCTCGACGGCGTGCCGGGTATCCTCGACCACGACTTCGCCGACCGGGCGGGCCGGCTGACCGGGCGGCTCCGGCGGCGGTGTCTGGGGCGATGCGGCCGTGCAGGCGGACAGCAGTCCGGCGAAAAGGACGAGTGCGGGGCCGGCCTTGGTTCGATTGGAGTGACGAAGGATCGGCATCTGGTCCTCACTCGATGATGAAACCGGGGCCTGACGCCCCGCCGGCGCCCTCGCGCAGCGGCACCGTGCGCTGCTCGACAGCGGCGGTCTCGGGAAAGCGCCGCGGACCAGTCTCGTCGTCGGCGACATAAGGATCGGTCGGAAGCGCCAGCTCGCGCTCGCTGACCGGCTTGACGATGTAGGGTGTTACCAGGATTACGAGCTCGGTTTCATTGCGCTCGAAGCGCTCGCTCTGGAACAGCGCGCCCAGGATCGGGATGTCCCCCAGGCCTGGGAACTTGCTGAAGTCCTGGCGGGTGTTGTCCTGCAGCAGCCCGGCGATTGCGAAGCTCTGACCGGAGCCCAGTTCGACCGTGGTCTCCGCCCAGCGCGTGGTCAGCGAGGGGATCTGAACCCGTTCCAGGACGATGGCGGCGGCGTTGGAGAGCTGGCTGACTTCCGGGCGCACCCGCATGGAAATCCGGTTTTCGCTGAGGATCGTCGGCGTGAACGAGAGGCTGACGCCGAACTGCTTGAACTGGATGGTAATGGTGTCGTCGTCCGCGCCGACCGGAATCGGGAACTCGCCGCCGGCCAGGAAGCTGGCGGTCTCTCCGGAGAGGGCGGTCAGATTCGGCTCGGCCAGCACCGTCACGAGCCCGTCGTCGGCCAGGGCGTCGAAGAGGGCATTGAGGTCGTAGCTGCTGCCCGAGACGCCGAACAGCGCCTGGTTGATTCCGGCGACCGGGTTGGCCGTTGCCAGAGCGAAGTCGATGGTGCCGTCGGTCACCACGTCCCAATTGAAGCCGAACTGGTTGACGATCTCCCGCGTCACCTCCGCGAAGCGGACGCGCAGGTTGACCTGATTGGGCTGCGTCACCGCGAGCCGGTTGATGATCTCTTCGCCCTCGCCCAGGAAGCGGGTGGCGAGGCGGCGCGCGTTCTCTGCTTCGGCTGCGGTCGCCACCTCGCCGGACAGGATGATGCCGCCCTGGATCGAAGTGACGTTGACCGTCCCCGCCGGGACCAGCGTATCGAGCGCTTCCTTCAGTCGCTGAAGATTGTGCTCGACCAGGATGCGCAGGTTGGCCAAAACGGTATCGTCAGCGCCCAGGGCGTAGAACGAGGTCTCGCCCGGCTGGCGGCCGAAGATGTAGACGAGGTTCGCCGAGCGAACGCTGACGTCGGCAATCTCCGGGTTTGCGATGAACACCGAACTGGCCTCACGGTCCAGGCGGACGAGGCGGCCCTCGTTGAGCTGGATCGTGTAGGCCTGCTCGGCTGTCGAAACGATCGAGCCCGCGACCTGCGCGCCTGCGGGAAGCGGCGGCAGTGTCGCCGCGATCAGCAGCGCGGTGATCCAGCTCCGTACGGCGAATTTCATGGTAAGACCCTCTAGAACCTCAGTTCTTCGCTGGTATTACCACGATCAACCTTAACAATTCGCTCACTGCCCGGCGGCGGCGGAAGCAGGCGACTGACCTCGCTCTCCCAGGTCAGGGAGCGGCCGCGGCTGGGATCCGGCTCCTCGATCGGCTGCCCCTGATTGGTGATGCGTTCGAGCTCCTCTTCGCTCTTGGCGAGCGGCTGAAGAGCCAGCGACAGCTCGCCCAGCTTGCGCGTGACGGCGATCATTTCCGCCTGTTTCGGATCGACCTCGAGGGTCACGGTCTTGCCCAGCTTCGGGTCGGGTGTCTGGTCGTCGATCAGCTGGTCGATGGCAAGCACGCGCACGTTGGTGAGGACGGTCTCGCTGGCGTGTCTGGGCGGCGACTTGGGCTCGTCGATATCCTTCAGCGCGTGTGTCAAGATGATGTCAACGCGATCGCCCGGAAAGACCAGCCCGGCGATGCTCGACTCTGCATCCACCTTGACCGACACCGCGCGGAAGCCCGGCTTCAAGACAACGGCAAGGAAACCGCGATCGCCCGGCTTGACGACGCGCGCCAGGGTGATGGGCTCGCCGCTTGTAAAGCCGCGTCGCACGACGGCGCCCTCGAGAAGCTCGGTCAACTCTTTCTCGGGAATCTGGTCCTTGACCAGATAGCCGCTCGCCAGGCTGTCGTCGGGCCAGGCCTGCCAGAGAATGTCGCTTTCCTTGAGGAAGCTGCCGGTCGCGATGTCGCGCTTGGCGACCATGACTTGGACCGCGGGCTCCGGTTCCACCGCCACCTGGGCGGGCGCGGTGTTCGCGACCTGGATGCGCTGGCTTTCCAGCCAGCTGCGCGCCACCAGGGCGGTTGCGCCGGTCAGGAGAATGGCGACGAAGATGAGAAGAACGTTGCGCAGGGTCATAGCGTCAGACTCGCTCGAAAAGCGCTAAGGACAGGTAAAGTGCGCCCGCGGCGATCGCCAGCGCATAGGGCATCGCAAGGCGGTGAAAGCCGGCCTCGACCTCCGCCAAACGCGCGGCCGCAAGGCTCGGCGCGCGCATCAGTTTCTGTTGCACCCACATGACCACGGCGATCGCGCCGCCGGCCACGGCGGTCCAGAGAGCGAAGGGCAGGATAAGTCCGGGCCCGGCCCACAGGGCGAGCGCGGCGAACAGCTTGGCATCGCCACCGCCGCAGAGGCGCAGCGCGAACAGCAGGTAGCCGACCAGCAGCGTGACCGCTCCGGTCGCCAGCCCGGCGGTCCAGTCGACCGTGCTGCCGGGCGCAAGCACCAAGGCCGGATAGAGTCCCGCAATCGCGAGCGGTATTACGTTGGGAATGCGCCGCGACCGCAGATCGGTGACGGCAGCGGCCAGCGCCAGGGCGGCCATGGTGACAATGGCGAGCGGGCCGGCGGCATCGGCGAAGCTCATGATGGTCTCCGGTCGTGGGCGGCTTGATGGCCCAAGAAAAATGGGGCCGGAGCTGTCGCCAGCCGCCGGCCCCGTTTTCGTTTGTCTCCGCTTGCCGCGCCCCGCCGAGACGGTGCGCGGTAACGGTCACAGCTTGGGCTTACGGATTGCTCGTGCCCTGGTTGGTGGCGTCGGACAGCTCATTGGCGACGAAGCCGAACATGTTGCCCAGCTCGTTACCCATGGTGCCCAGCGCACCGATCGCGGCGACCGAAACGAGAGCGGCGATCAGGCCATACTCGATGGCCGTGGCGCCCGACTCGTCGCGGATGAACGACATCACGCTCTTGAACATGATTATGACCTCCTCGTCAGCTCATATTCGAGGCGGATAATGAGCGCGAGGCTTTAAAAAAGAGTGAAGCCTCAAAATAAAAAAAGAGATAGCAATAGAGCGGCATTTAGATAAAATTCTATACAACGAAAGTATAAATAAAACGCAAGAATAGAGGCCAGCCCTGCCGCCGGCTCGCGAAACGGCGGCGACATTCCGACCCGTGCCTGCAGAGTTGTGCAAACTGCCGTCTTTGTGTGGGGGGCAGGCAAGAGGTCCCGCGGCGGCGTCGCGCCTTTGACTACATCTTTAGATTTAAGCGGGCGTTCACTTCGGCAGCCTATAACCGCGCGGAATACTGTGCGGGAGTCCGAAAATGACAGTTCGTCGCACCGGCTTGCCAGTGGCCCGGCGCTGCGCCGCCGCCCTGTCCTGGGTCCGTGCCAGTCTCGGCCGGTTTGCCGGCGATCGGCGGGGCGCCGTCGCCGTCCTGCTGGCGGTCGGTATCATCCCTCTCATCGCTGTTCTGGGCCTGGCGACCGACGCGGCACGCGGCTACATGGTCAAGTCGCGTCTCGGGCAGGCGGTCGACGCCGCGGCGCTTGCCGGCGGACGCGCCTTCCTCGAGGACCATCGAGAGCAGGACATAGAGAAGTACTTCCGCGCCAATTT
>CAZDBC010000151.1:5759-7450 GCA_964503295.1 uncultured Kiloniellaceae bacterium
CGACTTCATGTCGGCCGACTTCGCCACCGCGACGCCCAATGTCGGGCCGATGGAGGTCAGCGTCGACGAGACCGCCGGACGCCTGACGGTGGAGGCCAGCGTCAGGATTCCCACCACCTTCATGCGCGTCCTGCAGATCGACGAAATGACGGTCAGCGCCCGCGCCGTCCTGCAGCGCACGGTGAAGGGCATGGAGCTGGTGCTGGTGATGGACAACACCGGCTCGATGCGCTCAGGCGGCAAGATCACCGCCATGAAGGATTCGGCGCGCGAACTGATCGACATCCTCTATGGCAGCCGCGAGCAGGTCGACAATTTCTGGGTCGGTCTGGTGCCTTACGCCGCGACGGTCAACATCGGCAATCAGCGCACGGATTGGCTGGAGGGTGGGGTCGCCATCGGCGCATCCGAAAACCTCCGCCGGGAAGGAACCGAGATCGGCAACATGACTGACGAAGACGGCCTCGCCGCCGCTTTCGACGGCGCCAGCGACGACGACTACCGCGACTCGGCCGAGGCCAACGGCGGCGCCGGGACTGTCGGCAAGGACTGGGGACCGAGCGAGACCAAGAGCATCGTGCAGGTGCGCGTCTGGCCGTCCAATGATCGCGGCTTCGTAGACAACGGCTCGGGCGACATCGAGATCACCTTCCAGGGCTCCAGCGACAACTTCGGCTCGGACATCAACGACCTCGGCAGCGTCACCCTGACCAGCGATCAGACCACGCCGGTTTACATACCGCTCGACGACGAGACGGCCTACCGCTATCACCGGGTCGAGATCGTCCGCGCCGGCTCGACCGACAGGACCTACGTCGGCGAGCTGATCCTGCGCGAGGCGGTCGGTTTCTCGCCGACCGTGTGGAAGGGCTGCGTCGAGGCGCGCGAGACGCCCCTCGACGAGACCGACACGCTGCCCGATAGCGACCCCTTCACCGCCTTCCATTTTCCCTCGACGATCGAGGACTACCAGTGGGAGCGCGACAACGAAGGCGAGTTCGGCGACAACGACTGGCCGGCCGTGGACGAGACAAACGGCGCGCAGAACAACGGCACCGGACCGAATCTCGGCTGTCCGCCGGCGATCACGCCGCTGATCGAGACCAAGAGCGACATCGTCGCCGCCATCGACGAGATGCAGCCCTGGCACCGCGGCGGCACCATGTCCAACCTGGGGCTCGCCTGGGGCTGGCGCGTGATCTCGCCGAACTGGCGGGTGCGCTGGGGCGCGCCTTCGCCGAGCACGCTTCCCCTCGACTACGGCGAGCCGGACATGGTCAAGGTGATCATCCTGCTGACCGACGGCGTCAACCAGTGGTACGACTGGCCGAGCGCCCTGCCTGGAAGTCCGGACTCCGGCACCTACCCCGACGCGGACTATACGGCCTACGGACGGCTCAGTGAGGCGCGCCTCGGCACCACCGACAACGGCGATGCGACCACGGAGATCAACGCACGCATGCTGCGCCTGTGCCAGAACGTGAAGGACGAGGGCGTGATCGTCTACACGATCACCTTTCAGGAGAACGACCCGGCGACGCAGGATCTGTTCCGGGACTGCGCAACCACGCCGCAGCACTACAAGAACTCGCCGACCAACGACGACCTGCGCGACACCTTCCGTCTGATCGCCGGCGAGCTCAGCAACCTGCGCCTGGCCGAATAGGAATGGCGCAACGCCGCGGTGGGAC
>CAZDBC010000152.1:0-7400 GCA_964503295.1 uncultured Kiloniellaceae bacterium
GCCGCGCGCCAGCTTGCGGGCCTCGTGGGCGATGCGCTCCAGCGCCTCGCCGCGCAGGGCCCGCTGGAGGCCGCGACGGCCGCCGCGGCCGCGCCGCCGATCCGGCCGTTGCAGCCAGCAGTAGCCGAGGGCCTGGCAGTAACCCGCGATCGCCTCGGCCGGCCAGTCGGCGAGATGCTCGCCCGGAAGCAGCAGCGGGCCGCCGTCGGCCGGCGGCTGGAGGGGCGGCTCGAGGCCGCTCTGCAGCGCCCACAGGCGGCCGCGCAGGGCCGCGCTCGCCGGCGCCTGCAGGGGCCGGAAGAACACGCTCGCCGCGCCCAGGCGCACGCCGAGCCGGTCGAGGGTCCGGCGGTCGGCCTTGGTGAGCCCGGCGATCTGCGCCGCCAGGGCGCGTCGGGGCAGCAGGCCGAGCGCCTGCACCAGCTGATAGACCAGACCGCGGGCGGGGCCGCTCAACTCGGCCGCGCCGGCCGCAAACAGCGGGCGCAACTGGCCGCGCAAATGCCGCTCCAGCCAGGCAGAGAGGCGGGCGCGCAGCCGCTCGCGCGCGCGGCCGTCGAGAAACTCGCTGGCCAGCGGCTCGACACGCGGCTTGAGCACGCCGTCACCGGGCAGCAGCCGGGCGACCTCCGCGCCGCGCCAGGTCAAGACCCGGTCGAGCAGGGCGAAGCTGCCGTCGTCGTCCTGCTCCAGACGCTTGACCCGCGCCGGGATCTCGCGCGCCAGCGCGCGCCGGGCGGCGGTCTGGACGGCGCGGCTGTGCGCGCCCTCGACGCTGTCGTCGAGGCGGAAGCGGAAGCCGTCGAGCCGGCCGACGTGCTCGCCCTCGACCAGCAGCTCGCCGTTGCGGCGCACGGCACCGATCAGGTCGCCGCCCTCGCGCAGCGCCTGGACCAGCACCGAGGCGCGGCGATCGACGAAGCGCTGGGTCAGGCGCTCGTGCAGGCTGTCCGACAGGCGGTCTTCGATGGCGCGCGCGGCGCCCTGCCAGTGGGCGGCGTCGCGCAGCCAGTCGGCGCGATGGCTGATGTAGGTCCAGGTCCGGACATGCGCGATGCGCGCGGTCAGGGCGTCGATGTCGCCGTCGACCCGATCGAAGCTGGCCAGGCTGCGCGCCACCCAGTCCGCCGGCAGGTGGCCGTCGCCGGTCATCAGATGCCGGTAGATGCGCCGCAGCAGGCCGATATGGCTGTCCGACATGACCTTGCGGAAGTCGGGCACCTGGCAGACCTCCCAGAGCAGGCCGACGGCGGCCGGGCGTTGGGCCAGCGCCGTCGTCTCGGGGTCGCGCGCCAGCACCGCGAGCGCGAGATGGTCGTCGCCGCCGCGACTGCGCACCAGTTGGGGCAGCGGGGGGCGGTGCTCCAGGCTCCCGAGCAGGGCCTGCGGGCTGGCGAAGTCGAGCTCGTGGTTGCGCCAGTAGACGAAGTCGAGCGGATCGAACTGATGGCCCTCGACCGCCTCGACGATCTCGGGCGCGAGCTGGCCCGCCTCCGGCGTGGTGCCGAAGGTGCCGTCGCTCATGTGGCGGCCGGCGCGCCCGGCAATCTGCCCGATCTCGGGCGCGGTCAGGCGCCGCGGCGCGCGCCCGTCGAACTTGCCGAGCCGGGCGAAGGCGACGTGATCGAGGTTGAGGTTGAGGCCCATGCCGATGGCGTCGGTCGCGACCAGATAGTCGACATCGCCGGCCTCGAACAGGCCGACCTGAGCGTTGCGGGTGCGCGGGCTGAGCGCACCCAGCACGACCGCCGTGCCGCCGCGCTGGCGCCGGATCAGCTCGGCCATGGCGTAGACCTCGGCGGCCGAGAAGGCGACCAAGGCGGAGCGCGGCGGCAGCCGCGTCAGCTTGCGCAGGCCGGCGTAGGTCAGGGTCGAGAAGCGCGGCCGCGAAATGTACCCGGCATCGGGCACCAGGCGGCGCAGCACCGGGCGGATGGTGTCGGCGCCCAGGAACATGGTCTCCTCGGTGCCGCGCGCGTGCAGCAGGCGCTCGGTGAAGACGTGGCCGCGCTCCGGGTCGGCGCAGAGCTGGATCTCGTCGACCGCGAGAAAGGCGACCGGCCGGTCGAGCGGCATCGACTCGACGGTGCACAGGAAGTACCGCGCGCCCGGCGGGACGATCTTCTCCTCGCCGGTGACCAGCGCCACCTGCCGCGCCCCCTTGATGCGCACCACCCGGTCGTAATTCTCCCGGGCCAGCAGGCGCAGGGGAAAGCCGATCATGCCGCTGGCGTGGCCCAGCATGCGATCGATGGCGAGATGGGTCTTGCCCGTGTTGGTGGGGCCGAGGACCGCGGTCACCCGCCGATTCGCGAAGGCCGTCATGGCTACAGAATCGGACCTCGTTCGCGCCCTTGCAAGGGCTGCGATCCAGCGGCGGGCGGCGGTCGGCACAACAGAGCGCGCTGCGAAACGAGACCTTGCAGAGCGCCCCGGCGGCGCACATATGCCGGCGGAGGCCGCGACGCGCGCGCCGCCGGCCGGCGCCGTCCCGCGCGCAGCGGCGCGGATCAGCCGACACATCCAATCAGGGACTCTTGGGGACCATGTCCGAGGAACAGCTCAACTTCCAGGCAGAAGTCAGCCGCCTGCTCGATATCGTCGCCAACTCGCTGTATTCCCATAAGGAGGTGTTCCTCCGCGAACTGATCTCGAACGCCTCCGACGCCTGCGACCGCCTGCGCCACCAGGCGCTGACCGCGCCCGATCTGGTCCGGGACGATCCCGGCTACCGCATCCAGATCATTCCCAACAAGGCCAAGGGCACGCTCACGGTCGCCGACAACGGCATCGGCATGTCGCGTGACGAACTGGTCGAGAACCTGGGCACCATCGCCCGCTCGGGCACCGCGGCCTTCGTCGAGCAGCTCGGCCGGAAGCCCGACGACATCAGCCTTATCGGCCAGTTCGGCGTCGGCTTCTATTCCGCCTTCATGGTGGCCGATCGGGTCGAGGTCGTGACGCGCAAGGCCGGCGATGAGCCCGCCTGGCGCTGGGCCTCGGACGGCAAGGGCCGCTTCACGATCGCCGAAGCGGAGGCGGAGAGCGCGCCCACACGCGGCACCGCGATCATTCTGCATCTGCGCAAGGACCAGAAGGAGTATCTGGACCCCGAGCGTCTGCGCCGTCTGGTCGCCACCTATTCCGACCACATCGCCGTGCCGATCGAGCTTGTCGTCGCCAACGGCAAGGCCGGCAACGGCGCGGCCGAGGCGACGCAGATCAACCGCGGCGGCGCGCTGTGGACGCGACCCAAGTCGGAGATCACGGAAGAGCAGTACACCGAGTTCTATCACCATGTCGGCCAGACCTTCGACGAGCCCTGGCTGCGCATGCACTTCAAGGCCGAGGGCGTGATCGAGTACACCGGGCTGCTGTTCGTGCCCTCGACCAAGCCCTGGAACCTCTTCGACCCGGACCGCAAGCACCGCGTGCGGCTCTATTGCAAGCGGGTCTTCATCACCGACGACTGCGAGGACCTGATTCCCGCCTACCTGCGCTTCCTGCACGGCGTGATCGACACCGAGGACCTGCCGCTCAACGTGAGCCGCGAGCTGCTGCAGAAGAATCCGGTGGTCGCCAAGATCCGCGCCGCCGTGACCAAGCGCGTCCTGGGCGAGCTGGAGAAGCGCGCGGACAAGGAACCCGAGGGCTACGCCGCCTTCTGGAACAACTTCGGCGCGGTGCTCAAGGAAGGGCTCTACGAAGACCAGGCCCAGCGCGAGAGCCTTCTGCGCCTCGCGCGCTTCCGCTCGACCGAGGCCGAGGGCCTGGTCAGCCTCGCCGACTACGTGGCGCGCATGAAGCCGGGCCAGAAAACCATCTTCTATTTGAGCGGTGATCAGCCGGACAAGCTGCTGGAGAGTCCGCAGCTCGAGGGCTTCGCCGCCAAGGGCGTCGAGGTGCTTCTGCTGAGCGACCCGGTCGACGAGTTCTGGATTTCCGCCGTCGGGCAGTACGGCGAGACGCCCTTCAAGTCGGTGACGCGCGGCGCCGCCGAGCTCGACGCCATCGCCGCGGCAGCTACGGCGGACGAGCCGTCCGCGGAGGACGGCAAGGCCGAGCCGCCGGCCGGGCTCGATGCCCTGATCGCCTTCGTCAAGCTGGCCCTCAAGGACGAGGTCAAGGACGTGCGCGTGTCGCAGCGCCTGACCAGCAGCGCGGTCTGCCTGATCGCTGACGACGGCGACATGGACATGCACCTCGAGCGGTTGTTGAAGGCGCACCGCCAGATCGAGGGCGGCGCCAGCCGGATCCTGGAAATCAACCCGAACCATCCGCTGATCCGGCGCATGGCCGAGCAGGTGGGGCAGGAAGGCGCCGGCTCCAGGCTGGAGGACATGGCGCGCCTCCTTCTCGACCAGGCGCGCATCGTCGAGGGCGAGAGCCTGCCCGATCCGGCAGGTTTCGCCCGCCGCATCAACCAGGCGATCGAACGGGCCCTGGCCTGCGCGGAGTAGTCCGGCGCGGGGTCTTTAGCCCTCCGCCCCGGTCAGCGTGATCATCGCGGCGCCCAGAATCGGCCCGCTGTCGCCGCGCTGCACCAGAATCGCGCAGCCGTCGCGGCCGGCGCGAGCCAGATCGCCGAGGTCGAGAGCCAGCTCCATCGGCTCGCCGTCCCAGTCGGCGAGCTTTTCCCACTGGCGAACCACGTTGTGGTGGGTCAGCCGGCGCCCGGCGTTCTCGCCGCTGGCGACGTCCGTCTCATGCGCGCCGTCGAACGCCACCATCCAGACCGTCGCGCCGTCGAGCGCGTCGGCGCCGGCCAGATCGGGGCGCGGCGCGAGTTTCAGGGTGGCGCCGCCGGGTCCGTTGCGACGGACCGTCACGCTCGCCGGTTTCGGCGCGACGGCAGCCTCGCTCAGCGCGCGCTCGAGCGGGATCCGGCGCGAGCCCACCACGTCGTGCTGCCCGTCGATCACCATTTGCGGCGTATAGACGTAACGCAGCCGAAAGTTTTGCGCATAGGCGCGCTGACGCGCCGTGTGGCGCGGGCTGGCAAAGGGATCCGGCCAGCCGATGTGGTCCCAATAGTCGACGTGAAGCGACAGCGCGATCACGTCCGGCCGTCCGGCCAGTTCGCCGAGCAGCGCGTCGGCCGGCGGGCAGGAACTGCAGCCCTGCGAGGTGAAGAGCTCGACGACCACCGGCGCGGGGGCGGGAGCGTCGCCTTGCGCCGCCGTGCCCGGCGCATCGGCGAGCGCCAGCCAGAAGGCCAAGGCAACGGCGAGAGCGGAGAAGGCAGGCTGTCTCGGCGCGGGCTTAATCATGGCGCGATGCTAGCCGGGCCGCGGACACACGCGCCAATCACGTTCGGGTGACGCGCCCCGGCTTACCAGCCGCCGGCCTGCTCGTTGGCCGTCACCGTGACGCCCACCTGCATGTCGATGAAGTCGTCGGCCGCGCCGGTAAAGGAGCCCTGGAGGGGGATCGCCTGCCCGGGGTCGCGTGCCACGGCCACGCGGATGAGGTTGGCCCCGCCGACCAGGCCGTTGGTCGGATCGAACTCGACCCAGCCGGCCCCCGGCAGATAGACCTCGCACCAGGCATGGGTGTCGCCGGCGCCCTGCATGCGCTCGCCGGCCTGATCGAGCGAGGGATCGTAAAGGTAGCCGGTCACGAAGCGCGCGGCCAGGCCGACCGCGCGCACCCCCTCCATCATCAAGAGCGCCATGTCGCGGCAGGTGCCGGAGCGGCGTGCCAGCGTCTCGGACGGAGCCTGTGTGCCCACCGCGTAGCGCCGCTCGTAGGCGATCTCGTTCTGGATCGCCCGGGTCATGCGGAACAGCACCTCCTGGGTATCCAGCGAGTCGCTGTCGTGCACCAGCCGCTTGGCCCACTGGTCGACGCGGCCGTCAGGGTCGGGATAGTGGCGTTCGATCGTCCGTCCGAGGTCCGGAATCTCGTCGCTGCGATAGCTGAAGGGGAAGCTCTGGGCGTAGGGCTCGATCCGGAAGTCGGGAAAGGAAAGGCCGTAATGCTGGATGCGGATCTGGCTCTCGAAGCGCAGCTCGCTGGACGGCTCCGCGAAGGTCGCGATCGCGATCGAATTGGAGAAGACGTCGTGCAACCAGCGCACCTCGGCCTGCGGCGCGATTACGAGGCGGGTGTCGATCAGCCGCATGTCGTGGCTGTCGCGCGGCCGGAACATGAGGCGGTGCTCGCCGAAACGCACCGGCTGCCGGTAGCGGTAGACGGTCTTGTGATGGACGCTGAGCTGCGGCATGCGGGCCCGATTGGGTCGGCCCCGGCCGCGCGGCCGGGACAGGTTGGCCGAAAGTTTAGGCGAAGCTTGGCACGCGAACAAGCCGGAGATCTACCAGATCTCGTAGCCGGCAACCATCCTTGACCCAATCTGTGGCCGCGCGGCAGGCCGGCCGTCGGCCGGGGACTCGTCGCCCCCACTTCGCTCAGTCGGAGTGACGTTGCCGCTCGGCGGCGGGCTGTCGATCGCCCTCGGCCTGCTCCTCGCGCCAGTGAAAAGCCGAGTGTTCGCCGCGTCGCTTCGCGCGCCGGGCGACAAGGTAGCCGCGGATGCCGAACGCGAGTCCGGCCGTGAGCGTAACGAGGCTCAGGGCGGCAAGAAAGGTGACATAATCCATAGCTGTCCTCCTTCTCGAGGTCAGAGCGTTTCGTGGGAGTCGGGAGGCCGCTGTCCGCCTGGCTGCGGAAGGACGTTGCGTCACGCAACGTCTTCGCCGGCGCCGCTGCCCTGCCAGGGCAGCGAAAATAGAAACGGGCGCAACTCTTATCTGTCCGCCCGTCCCCTCACGGCCTGTCTTTGCAGTTCTTTACGTGCGTTGCCGCGCAGTGGATCACGCGGCCGGCGTCCGCAGGCTATTTTCGGTTCATCACGGAATTTCGTGGAGTGAGGCGGACAACGGCACCGTCTGACAAACTGGTAGGCGTCAAACAAAACAGGCTATCAGGAGGTCACCGTTGTCCGTTGATGATGATATTGGGTGGCTTGGCGGCTGGGAAGGCTATCGGGTGGAGACGGTCGAGCGCCGGGGCGGCGATCTCAAGCCGCCGTCTTCATCAGGTTGCGCAGGACGAAGTGCAGAATGCCGCCGTGCCGGTAGTAGGCGACCTCCTCGGCGGTGTCGATGCGGCACAGCAGGGCGATCTCCTCGCTGCTGCCGTCGGGGCGCGCGATCCGGCAGCCGACCTCCATGCGCGGCTTGACCCCCTCGGCGATGCCGGTGATGTCGAAGACCTCCTCGCCGGTCAGCTCCAGGCTCTCGCGCGTTGCGCCGCCGGTGAACTGGAGCGGCAACACCCCCATCCCGACCAGGTTCGAGCGGTGGATCCGCTCGTAGGACTCCACGATCACCGCCTTGACGCCGAGCAGGCGCGTGCCCTTGGCGATGCCAAAGGTACGCAAGAGCGCGAGCTCCAGC
>CAZDBC010000153.1:0-7399 GCA_964503295.1 uncultured Kiloniellaceae bacterium
GGCGGTCGGCGACTACCGCACCTTCGCCAAGGTCTCGCCGCCGTTGCGCAGCGAGCGCGACCGCCAGGCGATCATCGAGGGGCTGGCCGACGGCACGATCGACGCGGTGGCCAGCGACCACAGCCCGCACGACCAGGAATCCAAGCGTCTGCCTTTCGCCATGGCCGAGCCCGGCATCGTGGGGCTCGAGAGCCTTCTGCCGCTCAGCCTCGAACTCTACCACGGCGAGCGCATCGAACTGCTCGACCTGCTGGCCAGCCTCAGCCTTCGTCCGGCCGAGATTCTCGGCCTGCCGGGCGGCCGGCTGGCGCGCGGCACCGCGGCCGACCTCGTCCTCTTCGACCTTGACGAAGCTTGGAGCCTGGTGCCGGACAACTACCTGAGCAAATCGAAGAATGCGCCATTCGACGACTATCCCGTGCAGGGGCGGGTGCTGCGAACGGTCGTCGACGGGCGGGCCATCTTCGTCGCCTGATAACGATCCAGGGAGAGCCGGATGCCCGATCCCATCTCCTGGTCCTATGCGGCGCCCTACCTGGTCGGTGCGCTTCTCATCGGCTATGCGCTGGGCAGCATTCCCTTCGGCCTGCTGCTCACCTGCCTGGCCGGTCTGGGCGACATCCGGAAGGTCGGCTCGGGCAACATCGGCACCACCAACGTGCTGCGCACCGGGCGCAAGGACCTCGCGGCCGCAACCCTCCTGCTCGACGCCGGCAAGGGTGGCGCGGCCGTCCTGCTCGGCGCGGCCTACGGGCCAGATACGGCGTTGGTCGCCGGGTTCGGGGCCGTCGTCGGCCACCTCTTTCCGATCTGGCTGCGCTTCCAGGGCGGCAAGGGCGTGGCCACCGGGCTGGGCGTTTTCGCCGCGCTGGCCTGGCAGGCCGGCGCGGCCGCAGGGCTGACCTGGCTCGCGGTCGCCGGCCTGTTTCGCTATTCCTCCCTTGCGGCCCTGATTTCTTTCGCCGCTGCACCCTTTTACGCCTACTTCTTCACGGGCGATCTCCAGCGGGTCGAGATGACAGCCGTGATCGCGGCCCTGGTGTGGCTGCGCCACTACGCCAACATTCGCCGGCTGCTGACCGGAGATGAGCCGAAGATCGGCGCCCGCAAGTAACGACCGGCGCGGGCGACAGGCCAGTTCCTCCTGCAGGACGAACCCTGCGTGAGGCCGGACACCGTCATGTCGACCCTGCTTGACCGGCGGCAGCTCCTGCACTCAATGTTGCGCGATGAACGATGGCGGGCAGCAACCCTTGCGCGAACTGAGCGCGGACGAGCGCCTCGACTGGCTGCGTCTGGCGCGCTGCCCGCGCATCGGACCGGTCACCTTCCGCCATCTGATCGCACAATACGGCAGCGCGGCAGCCGCGCTGGAGGCCCTGCCGGAATTGGCCGCACGGGCCGGGACGCGGCGCATCGAACCGCCGACGCGCGCCGCCGCGGCGCGTGAACTGGAACACCTGAACCGCCTGGGAGGTTGCTTTCTCGCGTGCGGCGAGCCGGGCTATCCCGCCGAGCTGGCTGCTCTGGAGGACGCGCCGCCGCTGCTCGCGCTGCGCGGCGTTCCCAATCTTCTGGAGCGCCCGGCGGTGGCCGTGGTCGGCGCGCGCAACGCTTCGGCCAACGGCAGGCGTCTGGCGGAGAACCTGGCGCGCGAGTTGAGCGAGGAGGGCTTTCTGGTTGTCTCGGGACTGGCCCGGGGGATCGATGCCGCAGCCCACGCCGGCGCCCTGGCCGGCGGCACGGCGGCCGTCCTGGCCGGCGGCGTCGATGTCGTGTACCCGCCGCAAAACGAGGCTCTCTACCGGCGCCTGTCCTCCGACGGGCTGCTGCTGTCGGAAATGCCGCTCGGCCTCGAGCCCCAGGCCCGGCACTTTCCGCGGCGCAACCGCCTGATCTCAGGGCTGGCGCGCGGGGTGGTCGTGGTCGAGGCGGCGCTTCGCTCTGGATCCCTGATTACCGCACGCCTGGCCGGCGAGCAGGGGCGGGATGTCTTCGCCGTGCCCGGCTCCCCGCTCGATCCGCGGGCCCGCGGGTGCAACCATCTGATTCGCCAGGGAGCCCAGTTGATCGAGTCGGCAAGCGACGTCGTCGAGGCGCTCCGGGTCGGCCTAGGCCCGGCCAGACAGGTGAGGCCGATTCCCCAAGTCGCGCCGCAACAGATTGATATTCCAGAAGATCAAACGCCGCCGAGCGAACCGGGCGCGGTCCAGAGCAAGATTGTGGAACTGCTCGGCAGCGAGCCGGTCGGAGTTGACGAATTGATCCGGCGGTGCCAAGTGTCTGCCGCAGCCGTCAGCCTTGCCCTCCTCGAATTGGAATTGGCCGGGCGGCTGGAGCGCCATCCCGGCAACCAAGTTGCGCTCGTCTACCAGAGCGCCGAAGGATCCTGCTGACGCCGGATGGAGAACGGCTCCCCCGCAACCGGATCGCCTCAGCCCACATGAACGTCGTCGTCGTCGAGTCGCCCGCAAAGGCCAAAACCATCAACCGCTACCTCGGCCCCGACTATCAGGTCCTGGCGAGCTACGGCCACGTCCGCGACCTGCCGGCGAAGGACGGCTCCGTGCGGCCGGACGAAGACTTCGCCATGAGCTGGCAGGTCGACGAGCGCGGCGAGAAACGCCTCAAGGAAATCGCCCAGGCGGTGCGCAAGGCGGACACCCTGTTCCTCGCCACCGACCCCGACCGGGAGGGCGAAGCGATCTCCTGGCACATTGCCGAAGAACTCGCCCGACGCAAGCTGCTCGACAGCGTGGCCGTCAAGCGGGTGGTGTTCAACGAGATCACCAAGTCGGCCGTGCTCGAGGCTTTCGCCCATCCGCGCGACCTCAACAAGGAGCTGATCGAGGCCTATCTGGCGCGCCGGGCGCTCGACTATCTGGTCGGCTTCACCCTCTCGCCCGTGCTGTGGCGCAAGCTGCCGGGCAGCCGTTCGGCCGGGCGGGTCCAATCCGTCGCATTGCGCCTGATCTGCGAGCGCGAGGCCGAGATCGAGGCCTTCAAGCCGCGCGAATACTGGACGGTCGAGGCGACGCTCGCGAACGTCGAGGGCGCGCCTTTCGAGGCGCGGCTGACTCATCTCGACGGCGACAAGCTGGACAAGTTCTCGCTCGCCGACGAGGCCACGGCCCGTGCCGCCCAGCAGCAGCTGGAGTCGGCGGGACTGTTCAAGGTCGAACAGGTCGAGCGCAAGCGGACCAGACGCAACCCGGCGCCGCCCTTCACCACCTCGACCCTGCAGCAGGAAGCCTCGCGTCAGCTCGGCTTCAGCGCGACCCAGACCATGCGGACCGCACAGCGACTCTACGAGGGGGTTGAACTGGACGGCGAGACCGTCGGCCTGATCACCTACATGCGCACCGACGGCGTCCAGCTTTCCAACGACGCGATCGGCGCAGCGCGACGGCTGATTCACGAACGGCTGGGCGGCGACGCCTATCTCCCGGACAGCCCGCGCATCTACAAGTCGAAAGCCAAGAACGCCCAGGAGGCGCACGAAGCGATCCGGCCGACCGACCTCTTCCGCCAGCCCAAGGACATCGCGCGGCGGCTGGCGCCTCAGGAGGCCAAGCTCTACGAATTGGTCTGGAAGCGCACCCTGGCGAGCCAGATGGCGAGCGCCGAGATCGATCAGGTCGCGGTGGATATCGCGGTCGATGACAAGCTGGCCCGCCTGCGCGCCACCGGCTCGGTCATCGCCTTCGATGGCTTTCTGTCGCTCTATCAGGAGGGCCGCGACGAGAGCGCCGAGGGCGAGGAACGGGAGGGCGAGCGCCGCCTGCCGCGCCTGGGCGAAGGCGACCGGCTGGAGCGCCGGGCGGTCGAGGCCAGCCAGCATTTTACGCAGCCGCCGCCCCGCTACGGCGAAGCGAGCCTGGTCAAGAAGCTCGAGGAGCTCGGCATCGGCCGGCCTTCGACCTACGCCTCGATCCTTCAGGTCCTGCAGGACCGCGACTACGTCCGTCTCGAAAAGCGGCGCTTCGTGCCGCAGGATCGCGGCCGGCTGGTCACCGCCTTCCTGAGCAACTTCTTCGAGCGCTACGTCGAATACGGCTTCACCGCGGATCTCGAGGACCAGCTCGACGAGATCTCCGGCGGCCGGATCGATTGGCGCAAGGTGTTGCGCGACTTTTGGGAAGCCTTCGCCAAGACGGTCGACAGCACGAAGGATCTCAGCATATCCGACGTGATCGACGCTCTCGACGAGGCCCTCGGCGACCACTTCTTTCCGCCCGACCCGGAGCATCCGGAACGCAACCCGCGCCGCTGCCCGGCCTGCGGCCAGGGCCGCCTCGGACTCAAGCTCGGCCGCAACGGCGGCTTCATCGGCTGTTCCAACTATCCGGACTGCCGCTTCACGCGCCCCCTCGCCGTGCCGGGCGAGGGCGACGGCGAGGCCGACGCGCAGCTGCTCGAACCGAGAGTTCTTGGCCAGGATCCAGAAACCGGTCTGCCGGTTTCGCTGCGCCGCGGCCCCTATGGCCCCTACGTCCAACTGGGCGAAGCGGACAACGGCACGAAGCCGAAACGGGCCTCGCTCCCCAAGGGCCTGGCGATCGACGAGGTGACCCTCGAGAAGGCGCTGGCCCTGCTCGCGCTGCCGCGCGAGGTGGGGCGGTACCCGGAGTCCGGCGAGACCATCACGGCGGGCATCGGCCGCTACGGACCCTACGTCAGGCACGGCTCCACTTACGTGTCGCTGCCGCCCGACGAAGACGTGCTGACGATCGGCCTCAATCGCGCCGTCAGCCTGATCGCCGAGGCGCCGGCGCGTCGCGGCAAAAGCAGCGGCAAGCCGCTCGGGGAGCATCCCGACGACAGCAAGCCGGTGACCCTGCACAGCGGTCGCTACGGACCCTACGTCAAGCACGGCAAGGTGATCGCCTCGCTGCCCAAGGGCGAGGAGCCTGACGGCTTCACGCTGGAGCAGGCCCTTCCGCTCCTCGCCGCTCAGGCGGAAAAGAAAAAGGCCAAGGCAAAGCCGAAAGCCAAGGGTTCCGCGAAAGCCGGGACCGGCAAGACAGCGGCGAAGGCCAAGAGCACCACGGGCAAGAGCAAGAAGCGCGCCGCCAAGCCGCGCACCACCAAGACAGGCGCCGAAAAAAGCAGGTCGACGACGAAATCAGGAAAGCGCGCCGCGAGTTCCGCATCGAGCGATTCGGCAGCAGAGTAGATCCGGCCAAGTCCCTTGTCCCGTTCTCCCTCTCGACCCTCGTCCCGCGCCGCATCGAAGGCGCGCAAGTCCCACGCCTCGGATCCGGAGGCGCGTCGCGGCCGCAAGGCTCAGCCGCCGCCCTTTCCGTCCAAGCAGGACGTCATCGATTTCGTCCGCGATCATCCCGGCCCGGTCGGAAAACGCGAGATCGCGCGCGCCTTCAAGATTCCGAGCGACCGGCGGCCCGAACTGCGCGCCCTGGTCAAGGAGCTGCGCGCCGAAGGCATCCTGGGCCGCAGGCGTGCCGAGAAGCCGGCCGGCCGGCCCGACCGCCTGCCCCCGGTTTCCGTCATCGAGGTGACCGGACTCGACGAAGACGGCGAGCTGATGGCCCGCCCGGCGACCTGGCAACACGACGCGCCGCCACCGCCGATCTACGTCGTCCCGATCGAAGCCCGCGGGCATCACACCTTGGCGGCCGGCGACCGGGTCCTGGCGCGTCTCGCGCGCGGACCCGAAGGCGACTATGAAGCCCGCCCGATCCGCAAGCTCGACCGACCGGCGAGCCGCGTGCTCGGCATCTACGAACGGGGCGCGGAAGGCGGCCGCCTGCGGCCGACCGATCGCCGAGCCAAGCAGGACCTGGTTCTGTCCGCCGAGGACGCCGGCGACGCCGAGCCGGGAGACCTGGTGCTGGCCGAGGTCCGACCGGGCAAGCCCCGCCTGGGCCTGAAGGCGGCCAGGGTGATCGAACGCCTCGGCCCTTTCGCCGATGCCCACGGCAACCCGCAGGCGATCAGTCTGATCGCCATCCACCAGCAGGGGATCCCGACCGAGTTTCCCCAGCGCGCCCTGGACGAGGCCGACGCGGCCGGACCGGCGGGGCCGGAAGGACGCGAAGATCTGCGCGGGATTCCCCTGGTCACCATCGACGGGGCCGATGCGCGCGATTTCGACGACGCCGTCTGGTCGGAGCCGGATTCCGACCCGAAGAACCCGGGCGGCTGGCACATTATTGTCGCGATCGCCGACGTCGCCCACTATGTCCGGCCGGACTCCGCCCTCGACCGAGCCGCGCAGGAGCGAGGCAACTCGACCTATTTGCCCGACCGCGTGGTCCCCATGCTGCCCGAGGCGCTGTCCAACGGCTGGTGCTCGCTGAAACCGGGGGAGACGCGGCCCTGCCTCTCCGCCCATCTGTGGATCGGCGCCGATGGAGAGCTGCGCCGACACCGCTTCGTGCGCGGCCTGATGCGTTCGGCTGCGCGGCTGACCTACGAGCAGGTCCAGGACGCCCGGGGCGGCCGCCACGACGACACGACCCGCGAGCTCGGAGACAGCCTGTTCGGCCCTCTGTACGGCGCCTTCGAGGCATTGCTGGCGGCGCGCAAGGCACGCGGCACGCTCGACCTCGACCGGCCCGAGCGAACAATCCGCCTGGGCGAGGACGGCAGGATCTTGGCAATCGAACCGCGCCCCCGTCTCGACAGCCACCGGCTGATCGAGGAGTTCATGATCGCGGCCAATGTTGCCGCCGCGATCCAGCTCGAGGCGGTGCGCCAACCCTGCATGTATCGCGTCCACGAGCCGCCCGACCCGGCCAAGATCGAGGCGCTCGCCGAGGTGCTGCGCGGCCTTGGCATCAAGCTGGCCAAAGGCCAGGTCATGCGTCCGGCCCTGTTGAGCCGCGTCCTCGAACAGGTCGCCGGGCAGCCGGAAGCGCAGCTGGTCAGCGAACTGGTGCTGCGGGCGCAGAGCCAGGCTCACTACAGCCCTCACAATCAGGGCCATTTCGGGCTCGCCCTTCCCCGCTATGCCCACTTCACCTCGCCGATCCGCCGGTACGCCGACCTGCTGGTTCACCGCGGCCTGATCTCCGGCCTCGGTTTCGGACCGGGAGGCCTGCCCCAAGACCCGCCGCGCGAGCGAATTCGCCGCTTCGAGGAGATCGGCGAATCCATATCGGCCTGCGAGCGGCGCTCCATGATGGCCGAGCGCGACGCCGTGGACCGCTTTACGGCCGCCTACCTCCAGGACCGGGTCGGCGCAGAGTTCGACGGACGGGTCAATGGCGTCACCCGGTTCGGCCTTTTCGTCACATTGGACGAGAGCGGTGCCGACGGCCTGGTTCCGGTCAGCAGCCTGCCCGACGATTTCTATGCCCACGACGCAAAGCACCACAGCCTGGTGGGGCGTCGCTGGGGCCGAACCTTCCGGCTGGGTCAACCGGTAAGGGTGCGC
>CAZDBC010000154.1:0-7389 GCA_964503295.1 uncultured Kiloniellaceae bacterium
AGGCGCTGTTCCGTGCCATGGGCCGTTTCGTCGACACCCTCGGCGGGCGCTACATCGTCGCCGAGGATGTCGGTATCAGCGTCGAGGACGTCGAGACCATGGCCCGCGAGACCCGCCACGTGGCAGGGACGCGGGCGGGCGGATCGGGCGATCCCTCGCCGGCCACTGCATTCGGCGTCTTCATGGGCATCAAGGCTGCCGCCCGTCACCGGCTCGGCGCCGAGTCGCTGAAGGGCCTGCGCGTCGCGGTCCAGGGGGTCGGGCACGTCGGCTACTACCTCTGCCGTTATCTCGCCGGCGAAGGCGCCGAGCTGATCGTCACGGACATCAATCAGGAAGCAGTCGAACGCGTCGTCGAGGAGTGCGACGCCCATACCGTGAATCCCGACGAGATCTACGCGGTCGCCTGCGACGTCTTCGCGCCCTGCGCTCTCGGCGCGGTCGTCAACGATCGCAGTCTTCCCCTTCTGAAGGCGACGATCGTCGCCGGGTCGGCCAACAACCAACTGGCCGAACCGCGTCACGGCGATCTTCTGGCCGAGCGCGGCATCCTGTACGCGCCGGACTACGTGATCAACGCCGGCGGCATCATCAACATCAGCCACGAGGGGCCCGACTACAACGAGTCGCGCGCCTTCGCCCAGGTAGCCCAGATCGGCGACACGCTGGCGGAAATCTTTCGCCGCGCCGACGCCGAGGGGCTTTCCACCGCCGCGGCAGCCGACCGACTGGCCGAGGAGCGCTTCAAGTCGGCCCGACCCGGCGCTTCGCGCCGTCCCGCCTCGGCTGCGAGCTGACAAAAGCCTCGGCGCCGAGCGTCTCCCTGATCCCTCATTCGGCTGCTGCGACAAATGGCGACGGCGCGTCGAAGGCGGAAGCACGCCTAAACTTTGGTTCCTGTCCAAAGTTGCGTCCCGCTCGAGCGAAGGCAATCGCCTTCGGAACGGCGCGCCCCGGAACACCCGAGGGCCAGACGATCGGTCGATGGCTGCAACGGTCGGACACGGTGTCATTCGACTTCGGCGGAACAGAAAGGACAGTCATGAAGAAGGTGGTTGGAGCGGCAATCGCGAGCTGCCTGTTGATCGGCACGCTCTTGCCCGGCGCGTCGGCGGCCGGCCCCGAAAGGATGCTGACGATTGTCACTGCCGCAGACATCGAGACCCAGGGTATGGCCCTGGTGCTTTCCAATCAGGCTCTTGCCGCCGGTGCAGGGCTCCGCGTTCTCCTGTGTGGTCCGGCTGGCGACCTGGCCTTGAAGGCCGCACCCGCGGCCGCGACCGAGGCGATCACGCCGAAGGGCATGTCGGTGCGCGACCTGCTGGAAGCCGCGATGGCGAAGGGCGCGGCTGTCGAGGTTTGCGCCATCTATCTGCCGAATCGCAGTCTGAACGCGGAGGCACTGATGGACGGCGTGACAGTGGCAAAGCCACCGGCGATTGCGGCCGAGATGTTGGATCCGTCGGTCAGGTTGGCAACCTTCTAGCTGTTTGATACCTCGGTCGATTACTGTGGCAGGCCCTCCTCCAGCGACATCAGCGAGGCGTTGCCGCCGGCCGCGGTGGTGTTGATTGAGAGCGAGCGCTCGGTCGCAAAGCGATGCAGGTAGTGGGGCCCGCCGGCCTTCGGACCGGTGCCCGAGAGACGCTCGCCGCCGAACGGCTGGACCCCGACGATGGCGCCGATCTGGTTGCGGTTGACGTAGGTGTTGCCGACCCGCGCCCGCGCGTGAATGGCCTTGACCGTGGTGTCTATGCGCGTGTGGATGCCGAGCGTCAGGCCGTAGCCCGTGCCGTTGATCGCGTCCACCACGTCGTCGAGCCGATCGGCGGCGTAGCGCATGACGTGAAGTACCGGTCCGAAGACCTCGCCCTGCAGGCGGTTGAGCGAATCGATCTCGAAGGCAATCGGAGCGACGAAAGTGCCCTCCTTTGTTTCCGGAGCGAGCCCGACTTCCTGGATCAGGCGCGCCTCGTTCTTCATGCGCCCGATGTGGCCGGTCAGCATGGAACGCGCCTCTTCGTCGATCACCGGCCCGACGTCGGTGCGCAGGTCGGCCGGATCGCCGACGCGGAGCTCGGCCATGGCGCCGGCCAGCATGTCGAGCATGCGGTCGGCCACGTCCTGCTGCAGGAAGAGCACGCGCAAGGCCGAGCAGCGCTGCCCGGCCGACTGGAAAGCAGAGGTCAGCACGTCGCGCACAACCTGCTCGGGCAGGGCCGTCGAATCGACGATCATGGCGTTCTGGCCGCCGGTCTCGGCGATCAGGGGCACGATCGGTCCGTCGCGCCCGGCCAAGCTCTGGTTGATCGCGCGTGCCGTCTCGATCGAGCCGGTGAAGGCGATACCGGCGACCCGGGGATCGGCAACCAGCGGACCGCCGACCGTCGGGCCGTCGCCGGGCAGGAGCTGCAAGGCCTCAACCGGAACTCCGGCCTGGTGCATCAGCTGGACCGCGCGTGCGGCGATCAAACCCGTCTGTTCAGCCGGCTTGGCGACCACCGCATTGCCGGCGGCCAGCGCCGCCGTGATCTGCCCGGTAAAGATGGCGAGCGGAAAGTTCCAGGGGCTGATGCACAGGAAGACCCCGCGCCCGTGCAGGCTGAGCTGGTCGTGCTCCCCGGTCGGGCCCGGAAGAATCATGGGCCCGGCGAAGTCCGCCCGCGCCCGGCCTGCGTAGTAGCGGCAAAAGTCGACCGCCTCGCGCACCTCGGCGACGGCGTCGGCCATCGACTTGCCGGCCTCGCGCACGCACAGGGCCATGAGCTCGGACGCGTGGCGCTCGTAGAGCCCGGCGATGCGGTCCAGGCAGGCGGCGCGCTGCACCGCCGGCGTGCGGTCCCAGTCCGGCGCGGCCCGGTCGGCCCGCGCCAACGCCTCCAGGGCCTGCTCGCGGCGGGCCCAGGTGATCCGCCCGATCACGCGGCGCCGGTCCGAAGGGTCGGTCACCTCGCGGGCGTCGCCGTTCAGGAGCTGGCCACCGACGACCGGCCCGCCGGTCCAGCCCTCCCGCGCGGCTTCCGCCATGGCCCGGCCGGTCCGAACCAGGGTATCGACGTCGGTCAGGTCCATGCCGGCGGAATTGACGCGCTCGGCGCCGTAGAGATCGCGCGGCAGAGGGATGCGCGGATGCGGGATCCGGTCGAGGGCGCGCACGCGCGCGACGGGGTCGGCGACGATGTCGGCGATCGGCAGCTGCTCGTCCTGGATGCGGTTGACGAACGAGCTGTTGGCGCCGTTCTCGAGCAG
Source organism: uncultured Kiloniellaceae bacterium (assembly GCA_964503295.1). Classification (GTDB taxonomy): domain Bacteria; phylum Pseudomonadota; class Alphaproteobacteria; order Kiloniellales; family Kiloniellaceae; genus CAZDBC01. The sequence goes on from CAZDBC010000154.1 coordinate 3,250, forward strand.
GCGGCGCACGAGATAAGCCAGCAGGTCCTCGTGGCTGCCGACGGGGGCATAGATGCGCACCGGCAGGTTGAGCCCGTCCGGACGCACGATCTCGTCGTGCAGCGCCTCCCCCATGCCGTGCAGGCGCTGGAACTCGAAATCGCGGCTGTTGCCGGCCATCTCGACGACCGCCGCCGCCGAGTGGGCGTTGTGCGTCGCGAACTGCGGATAGAAGGCCTCGGGATCGGCGAGCAGCCGCTTCGCGCAGACGAGGTAGCAGACGTCGGTCGAGGCCTTGCGCGTGAAGACGGGATAGCCGGGCAGGCCGAGCTCCTGGCTGCGCTTGATCTCGCTGTCCCAGTAGGCGCCCTTGACCAGACGCACCATCAGGCGCCGGCGGTGGCGGCGTGCCATGTCGGCCAGCCAGTCGATCAGGGCCGGCGCGCGCTTCTGATAGGCCTGCACGGCCAGGCCGAAACCGTTCCAGCCGGCGAGATCGGAATCCCTGGAGACGGCCTCGATCAGGTCGAGCGAGAGATCGAGCCGGTCGGCCTCTTCGGCGTCGACGCACAGGCCGATGTCGGCCGCCTTGGCCTCGACCGCGAGCTGGCGCAGGCGGGGCAGGAGCTCGGCCATGACACGGTCGCGCTGGGCGAACTCGTAGCGCGGATGAAGCGCCGAGAGCTTGACCGAAATCCCGGGCGAATCCACCACGTCTCGGCCCTTCCCCGCCGTGCCGATGGCGTCGATGGCGTGGCGGTAGGACTCGAAGTAGCGCTCGGCATCCTCCATCGTGCGCGCCGCCTCGCCCAGCATGTCATAGGAGTAGCGATAGCCGCGCCGCTCGTTGGCGCTGGCGCGCTCGATCGCCTCCTCGATCGTCCGCCCCATGACGAACTGGCGCCCCAGGATGCGCATGGCGCGGCTGATCGCGGTACGGATCACCGGTTCGCCGCTGCGCTGGACCAGACGCCGAAGAGTGCCGGCGAAATCGTGGCGCTCCTCGACGTCGAGCTTGATCACGCGCCCGGTCAGCATGAGCGCCCAGGTCGAGGCATTGACGAAGATCGACTCGCTGTGGCCGAGGTGTGCCTCCCAGTCGGCGTCGGCAATCTTGTCCTTGATCAGGGCATCGACGGTGCGCGAATCGGGGACCCTCAGCAAAGCCTCGGCGAGGCACATCAGGACCACGCCTTCTTTGCTCGACAGCTCGAACTCGTGCATGAAGGCATCGATTCCGCCCTGTCCGATGCGCTCGGAACGCACTTTCTCGACCAGGATCCTGGCCTGCTCGGCGATCCGGTCCTTGGCCTCGGCGGGCAGCTCCGCCTCGTCGAGCAGGCGGGCGACGACCGCGCTCTCGTCGGCCAAGTAGTCGGCGCGCAGGGCCTCGCGCAACGGGCCGACCTCGGCCAGCCGGGGATCGATGAGCATCGTCTCTTCCATGGACTCTCGACTCTTTTTCCGCACCTTGTTCGAAGGGCCGCATGGTAGACGGCCCGCGCATGGCTTGCGAGCCCCGCCGATGGCCACGGGACGCCTGACCAACCATTTGGTGCGAGACGACGATTTCGGCTAGCCTTCCCGAGGCTCGGAAAACGCCTCAGAGATCGGCCCATGCTCTCATCGTCGCAAAATCCTCCACAGGCCGGCAGCGATATGGCCGACCGCAACGGCCCGCGCGCCGCCTACCCGCCCGGGATGGCCTACATGAACGGCACTTTCTGCCCGATCGCGGAGGCCAGGATCTCGGTGCTCGACTGGGGGCTGTTGCGCTCCGACGCGACCTATGACGTGGTCCACGTCTGGCGCCGGCGCTTCTTCCGGCTCGACTGGCACGTCGAGCGCTTCCTGACTTCGGTCGCCAAGCTGCGCCTTGCGCTGCCCTGCGACCGGAACGGCCTTGTCGAGATTCTCAAGGAGACGGTGCGCCGCTCCGGCCTCGACGACGCATACGTCGAGATGATCTGTACGCGCGGCGTCTCGCCGACCTTCAGCCGCGACCCGCGCGATGCCGTCAACAGCTTCATCGTCTTTGCCATCCCCTTCGGCTGGATCGCCGACGAGGCACAGCGGGCGCGCGGCCTGGACCTCGCGATCGCCTCGACCGCACGGATCCCACCCCAGTCGGTCGACCCGACGGTCAAGAACTATCACTGGCTCGACATGGTGACGGCGCTCTTCGAAGCCTACGACCGCCGGCGCGAGAACGTCCTGTTGCCCGATCTCGAGGGCTATCTGGCCGAGGGACCCGGCTTCAACCTCTTCGTGGTCAAGAACGGGGCGATGACCACGCCCGCCCGCGGCGTTCTGGAAGGCATCACCCGGCGGGTCACGCTGGCTCTCTGCGAAGAGCTTGGCATTGCCGCGACCGCGGGGCCAGTGTCGCAGGCCGATCTGCGCGCGGCGGACGAGGCCTTCGTCACCTCGACCGCGGGCGGCATCGTTGCCGTGACCCGCATCGAGGGGGAGCCGATCGGCGACGGCCGGCCGGGCCCGGTCACCGCGCGCCTCACCGAACTCTACTGGCGCAAGCACGACGAGCCTGCCTGGACAACGCCGGTCGACTGAGAGCGCTCAGCGGCCGGCACGGAAGGCGGCGAGCAGGTCGCGCGCCGCCGCCGCCGGGTCCGGCGCGGCGCAGATCGCCGAGACCACCGCCACACCCTGGAAGCCGCAGGCCGCGATCGCGGTGGCTTGCTCTCGCTTGATGCCGCCGATCGCGACCATCGGCAGGTCGCAGCGCCGGCGCAGGTCGCGCAGACCCTCGAGCCCGATCGCGGCGCCGGCGTCGTCTTTGGACGCGGTGGCGAAGACCGGCCCGACCCCCAGATAGTCGACCCCGCTCAGATCGGAGCGCGCCAGCTCCTCGGGAGTCCCCACCGAAAGTCCCAGGATGCGCGAAGGTCCGAGCGCGGCGCGCGCTGCGGCCGGGTCGCTGTCGTCCTGCCCGAGATGCAGGCCGTCGGCTTCGGCGGCCAGGGCGACGTCCAGCGAATCGTTGACGATCAGCGGCACCCCGGCGGGCGCCAGCAGCGCCTTGAGGCGGCGCGCCGCGGCGACCTGCCGCGCCTCCGGGGCCGACTTCTCGCGCAGCTGCACCAGCGTCACGCCGCCGCGCACCGCCGCCGTAACCACCTCCTCGAGCGGCCGGCCGGCGCAGTCGGCCTCCCCGGCGACCAGATAGAGGGTCAGGTCGAAGGCGGCGGATCTCAAGACGCCTGCCCTTCGCTGAGCTGCACGCGCCGGTCGAGCCCGGCCCCGTCGAGCAGGTAGAGGGCGTCGAGCAGGGCAACGCGGAAACTGCCCGGCGCGCGGGTCTCCTCGCCGGCCTGCTCGCCCGCCACCGCCAGGATCGCCAGCCCGTGCCAGGCCGCGACCAGCGGCCTTGGCTCGACCGCACAGCAGGCGCCGACCAGGGCGGTCAGGGCGCAGCCGACGGCGGTCACCCGGGTCATGAGGGCATCGCCGTTGCGCAGCGCCAGGAGGGTTGCGCCGTCTGTGACGTAGTCGGTCTCCCCGGTCACGGCCACCACCGCGCCGGTTGCCCTCGCCAGGCGCTGCGCCGCCTCCAGCGCCTCGTCCGAGCCGGCGGTCGAGTCGACGCCCCGGCCGCCGGCGGCGGCGCCGGCCAGCGCCATGATCTCCGAGGCGTTGCCGCGGATCACCGTGGGTCCGAGGCGGGCCAGTTCGGCCGCCACCCGGTTGCGGTAGGGGGTGGCACCGACGCCGACCGGATCGAGCACCCAGGGCTTGCCCGACCGTGCCGCCACATCGGCCGCCCGCATCATGGACTTGACCCAATCCGGCGACAGCGTGCCGATGTTGACCGTCAGCGCCCGCGCATGGACCAGAAAGTCCTCGACCTCGTCGGCGGCATGAACCATCGCCGGCGAGGCGCCGACCGCCAGCAGCACGTTGGCCGCCAGGTCCATGGCCACGAAATTGGTGATGTTCTGGACCAGCGGCACCTGGTCGCGCAGCGCGGCCAGGGTGGCCGACGCCGGACTCGCCGATGGCCCTTGCCGGTCTCCGGGCGCGGACATGGGGCTCAGGCCTTCAACTGGCTGTCGAGGATCGCATGGCGCGCGACCCGGCCCCAGCCGACCATGGCGCGCCGTGCGGCGCGGTAGGACTCCCAGATACGGGCCGCCATGGGGT
>CAZDBC010000155.1:0-7336 GCA_964503295.1 uncultured Kiloniellaceae bacterium
GCATCCCGCCCCCGCCCCTCCCGACCCGCCGACGAGCGGCCGGGAGGGGCGAGAACGGCGCAAAATCAATGCGCAAGCGTTACAGCTTGTAACAAAGAGTGACTTGTTCCCGTCCGTGGCCGACTCCTACAGTAACCATGACGTTGCGGCTTCGCCGTCATCATGCCGAGTCGGCGAAGCGGGCGTCGCCCAGCGGGGGATATCGCGAGGCAATCCGGAGAGAGGCTGAGGCAGAGGGGGTCGTCTGTTCTTGCGGCGTGTTGAGCGGCCGCTCCACCTGGTCCCGGCTCCGGTTCGCCGGTCGGCCGGCGCCTCCCCGATCCAAGTGTCGCGCGGTAAGTTGGCTGACCACCGCACGACGCGATCCCGTCCCCCGTTAGACTTTCGGCAGCGCGGCTGCTGCCTGGCATCGAGCGTGGCATGACCGGTTGGAACAGCGGAGCGGACAGGATGGTCCGTCAAAGAACCCTCAAGAATTCGATTCACTGCTCGGGAATCGGGCTGCACCTCGGCGACAAGATCAGCATGACGCTGCACCCGGCCGAGGCCGACAGCGGCATCCGCTTCCTGCGCACCGACATCGAGGGGACTGCCGCCTGTGTTCCCGCCGACTGGCGCCATGCCATCGAGACCCCGCTGTGCACCACCTTGATGAATCCCCAGGGCGTGCGCATCGCCACCATAGAGCACCTGATGGCCGCGCTGGCCGGTTGCGGCGTCGACAACTGCCTGATCGAGCTGAACGGCAGCGAAGTGCCGATCATGGACGGCTCGGCCGCGCCCTTCGTGTTCCTGATCGAGTGCGCCGGTGTGGTCGAGCAGCCGGCGCCGCGGCGCAGCCTGCGCATTCTGGAGCGGATCGAGGTGGTCGAGCCCGGCCGCTCGGTGGCCCTGGTTCCCGACAGCGATTTCACCGTGGCCTACGACATCGACTTTCCCAGCCCCGCGGTGGCTCAGCAAAGCTGGCGCGGCAGCATCAACGAGCACGCCTTCAAGCGCGACCTGTCGCGCGCCCGCACCTTCGGCTTCCTGGAAGACGTCACCAGGCTGCGCGAGCGCGGGCTCGCCCGCGGCGGCTCGCTCGACAACGCCGTCGTGATCAGCGGCACCACGATCCTTAACACGGGCGGGCTGCGCTACGAGGACGAGTTCGTGCGCCACAAGGTGCTCGACGGCGTCGGCGACCTCTATCTGACCGGCGGCCCGATCGAAGGGCGCTTCGAGGCGCACTGTGCGGGCCACGCAATCACGCTGCGGCTGCTGCATAAACTCTTCGCCGAGACCGCCGCCTGGGAATGGGTCGAATCGCCGGCACCCGAACGGCGCGGTTCCCGACCATCGGCCGAGGTCATGCCCTTGCGGGCCGTCGCCCGCGCCTGACCCCCGCGCCGCACTTTCCCAGGAGGCCCGGACCGCGCGTTCGCGGCCGGCCGGCCCTTCCGGTCGTGCGTCTTGAGGGCTTCCCTGCGAGACCCTATAGTCCGGCGGCAGTTCGGCCTCGCGCGATGAGCGAGGCGTCGTCCGCGCCCGCCGGGTGCATCGTACGCCGCCCGGTCCCGTCGGGGACCGCCGCGTATCGGTACAGGCGAGCGGCCACATCATTTGCGGGGAGCGAATGAGAAGCCTGGGGTCTCTTCTTGCGGTCTTCGGACTGGGCCTGTTGCTGGCGGCCTGCTCGGGCGGGTCCGACGACGAGCCGACCTACGTCGAGCAGCCGGTCGAAGAGCTCTATAACGCCGGCATGGATGCCCTTCTGGCCGGCGACTATCAGGCCGCCGCGACCAACTTCGACGAGGTCGAGCGTCAGCACCCCTATTCGTCCTGGTCGGCGCAGGCCCAGTTGATGGCCGCCTACGCCCATTACCAGGCCAACCGCTATGACGAGGCCATCGTCACGGTGGAGCGCTTCATCGAGCTGCACCCGGGCCACAAGGACATCGCCTACGCCTACTACCTGCGGGCGATCAGCTACTACGAGCAGATCACCGACGTCGGCCGCGACCAGAAGGTGACGCAACTGGCCCTGCTCGCGCTCGACGAGGTCGTGCGCCGCTTCCCCGGCACCGACTATGCCCGTGACGCCCGCCTGAAGAGCGATCTGGCTCTGGACCATCTTGCCGGTAAGCAGATGGAGATCGGCCGCTTCTACCAGGGCCAGAGCGAGTGCCTGGCCGCCATCAACCGCTACCGCGTGGTGGTCGAGGAGTTCCAGACCACGACCCACGTGCCCGAGGCGCTGCACCGCCTGGTCGAGTGCTATCTGACCGTCGGCATTACGCGCGAGGCGCAGGCTGCCGCCGCCGTGCTGGGCTACAACTTCCCCGGCAGCGAGTGGTATCAGGACAGCTACGCCCTGCTGAACAGGGAAAATCTCGAGCCCGAGGCGGACGAAGACTCCTGGCTCTCCAGCCTCTGGTAGGCGGCCATGCTGGTCGGCCTCGAGGTGCGTGACGTGGTCCTGATCGAGCGCCTCGATCTGGCCTTTCAGGATGGGCTCTGCGTGCTCACCGGGGAAACCGGTGCGGGCAAGTCGATCCTGCTCGACTCCCTTGGCCTTGCACTCGGCGGACGCGCCGATTCGGGTCTGCTGCGCGCGGGCGCCGAGCGTGCGTCCGTCACCGCCGTCTTCGAACCGCCGCCCGGGCATCCCGTCTGGAGCCTGCTGGACGAGCTCGAGATCGAGCTCGAGCCGGCCGATGCCAGTCTGGTGTTGCGTCGGACTCTCGGCGGGGACGGCCGCAGCCGCGCCTACCTCAACGATCGCGCCGTCTCCGTCGGGCTGCTGCGGCAGGTCGGCGACAGCCTGGTCGAGATACAAGGCCAGTTCGAGCAAAGGGGACTGCTCGACGTGGCCCGGCACCGCGCCCTGCTCGACGCCTACGGCAGCCTCGCCGGCCAGACTGCCGAGGTCGAACGCCTCTGGCGCGACTGGCGCGCGGCCGAAGCCCGTCTCGCCGAGAACGAGCACGCCTTGGCCGCCGCGCGCCACGACGAGGAGCTGCTGCGCCATGCGGTGGAGGAGCTCGACGCCCTTGCCCCCGAAACGGGGGAGGAAGCCGCCCTGGCCGAGCGACGTCAGGTCCTGCTCCACCGCGAGCAGCTTATCGAGGCCTTGAACGGCGCGGTCGCTGCCCTGGCCGGCGACCCGACGGGCGTGGCCGTGGCCGGCGGTGCCCAGGACGCGCTCGGCCAGGCACGACGCCGGTTGGACCGGGTCGCCGACAAGGCCGGCGACCGGCTCGAAGGCATACTCGCCGCGCTCGGCCGCGCCGAGGCGGAGCTCGACGACGCCCTGCTCGAGATCCAGTCGCTCAGCGCCGACATCGAGAGCGACGGCGACAACCTACAGGCGGTCGAAGAGCGTTACTTCGCCCTGCGCGACCTGGCCCGCAAGCACGGCTGCGCGGTCGACGAACTGCCGGCGCTCGCCGAAGGCCTGCGCGAGCGTCTGGCACGCGTCGAACGCGGCGATGCCGATCTTGCCGAGCTGCGCAAGGCGGCCCTGAGCGCGGCCGAACGCTATCGAAAGGCCGCCACGGCGCTGAGCGCCGCGCGCCGCGCGGCGGCCGGACAGCTCGACGAAGCGGTGATGGTCGAACTGCCGGCCCTGCGGCTGGACAAGGCCGTGTTCAGGACTCTGGTCGAGCCGCAGCCCGAAGAGCAGTGGTCCGCGGAGGGCCTCGACCGCGTCGTCTTCGAGGTCGCGACCAATCCCGGCAGTCCGCCGGGACCGCTGCATCGCATCGCCTCCGGCGGCGAGCTGGCCCGCTTCCTGCTCGCTCTCAAGGTCGTGCTGGCAGCGATCAATCCCGGCCAGACGCTGGTCTTCGACGAGGTCGACAGCGGCATCGGCGGGGCGACCGCCCACGCCGTGGGAGAGCGCCTGGCCCGTCTTGCCGAACGCCGCCAGGTTCTCGTCGTCACCCATTCGCCCCAGGTGGCGGCGCGCGCGCATCATCACCTGCGCGTTGCCAAGGTGGCCACAGAGGCCGGCGCGGCGACCGCGGTCGACGCGCTGGCGGCCGGCGACCGACGCGAGGAGATCGCGCGCATGCTGGCCGGCGCTGAGGTGACCGACGAGGCACGCGCCGCCGCCCAGCGCCTGATGAGCGCCTGAGAGCGGGAAGATCGTCATGGCATCGAAGCGCGGGCGCGGGTCAACGGCGGGTGCGGAGCTGCCGGCAGAGCAGCTGACCCCCGAGGCGGCCGCGGCGGAGCTGCGAAGGCTCGCCGAGGAGATCGCCCGCCACGACCGCCTCTACTTCCAGGAGGACGCACCCGAGATCTCCGACGCCGAGTACGACGCCCTGCGCCAGCGCTACGCCGAGATCGAGGCGCGCTTTCCGGAGCAGGCGCCGCCCGAAACGCCCTCGCGGCGCGTCGGCGCCGCCCCTGCCGCCGGCTTCGCCAAGGTACGCCACCGCGTGCCCATGCTCTCGCTGGCCAACGCCTTCGACGCCGAAGACGTGGCCGATTTCCTGGCCGGCATCCGCCGCTTCCTGAAGGAATACCAGGCCGATCCGGACAAGCCGCTGGAGATCCTGGCCGAGCCGAAGATCGACGGGCTGTCTTGCGCCATTCGTTACCAGGACGGCGAACTCGCTCAGGCGGCAACGCGCGGCGACGGCACGACCGGCGAGGACATCACCGCCAACGTTCGCACCATCGACGACGTCCCGAAACGCCTCGCCGGCGGCGGCTGGCCGGCGCTCCTGGAGGTGCGCGGCGAGATCTACATGCAGCGCGACGAGTTCCAGGAGCTCAACCGGCGCCAGGAGGCGGCCGGGCGCAAGGTCTTCGCCAATCCGCGCAACGCCGCCGCCGGCAGCGTGCGTCAGCTCGACCCGTCGATCACCGCCGAGCGCAGCCTGCATTTCTTCGGCTACGCCTGGGGCGAGGTCTCGGAGCGGCCGGGCGACACCATGGCCGAGGTTCGCGAGCGTTTCGCCGACTGGGGCTTCGTCCTCAACGAGCCGGCCGAGGTCTGCCGCAGTCTCGAAGAGATGCTCGCGTTCTACGACGGCCTGATGTCGAAACGGCCCGAGCTTGCCTACGACATCGACGGCGCCGTCTACAAGGTCAACAGCCTCGACCTGCAGGAGCGGCTCGGCTTCGTCAGCCGCGCGCCGCGCTGGGCCATCGCCCACAAGTTCCCGGCCGAACAGGCCGAGACCATCCTGCACAGGATCACCATCCAGGTGGGGCGCACCGGCGCCCTGACGCCGGTGGCCAACCTGGAGCCGATCACGGTCGGCGGCGTGGTGGTTTCCCGTGCCACCTTGCACAACGAGGACGAAATCGCGCGCAAGGATATCCGCGAGGGCGACCACGTGATCGTGCAGCGCGCCGGCGACGTCATTCCGCAGGTGGTCCGGGTGGTCAAGCACGCTGAAGGCAGCACGCCCTACATATTTCCCGACCACTGCCCGGTCTGCGGCAGCAAGGCGGAGCGCGAGGAGGGCGAGGCGGTGCGCCGCTGCACCGGCGGCCTGGTCTGCCAGGCGCAGCGCTACGAGCGGCTGCGCCACTTCGTCTCGCGCGATGCCTTCGACATCGAAGGTCTCGGCGGAAAGCACATCCAGGCATTCCTGGACGACGAGCTGATCAAGAGACCGGGCGACATCTTTCGTCTGCACGAGAGAGAGGCCGAGATCAGCGAGCGCGAAGGTTGGGGCCGCCAGTCGGCGGCCAATCTGATCAAGGCGATCGAGTCGCGGCGCACCATCGGCCTCGACCGCTTCATTTACGCGCTCGGCATTCGCCAGGTCGGTCAGGCGACCGCCAGGCTGCTGGCACGCAGCTACGGCAGTCTGAACGCCTGGCGCCAGGCCATGATGCAGGCACTGGAGGAACGCAAGGGCGCGCGCGAGGCCCGCAAGCCGGAGGAGGTCGGCGAACACTACGCCGAGCTCTGCAACATCGAGGGCATCGGCATGAGCGTGGCCGACGACCTCGTGTTCTTCTTCGAGGAAGCGAACAATCTGGCCGTGTTGGACGATCTCGAGAGTGAACTGACAATCGAGCCCGTCACGGCGCCGTTGGCCGCCGAGTCGCCGGTCAGCGGCAAGACCGTGGTCTTCACCGGCAGCCTGGAGAGCCTCTCCCGCAGCGAGGCCAAGGCGCGGGCCGAGGCACTGGGCGCCAAGGTCGCCGGCTCGGTCTCCAAGAAGACCGACTACGTCGTTGTCGGTGCCGACGCCGGCTCCAAGGCGCGCAAAGCCCAGGACCTCGGCGTCAAGACGCTGACCGAAGCGGAGTGGCTGGAGCTGATCGGGCAGAAGTGACGGCGGCCGAGCCCGGTCTCAAGCCATGGGGATCCGACCAGCCAATGCCGCGACCATCGGATCGGCGCCGTCGATCTTGCCAGCGGAACGGATGGTCTCGACCTTCTCCAGATGTTTTCAAATCGGTGAACGAGTCGGCGGTCAGGTCGGCGATCTCGGTGCGGCCCCATCGAGCGCGGCGCCGATGGCCGTAGCCAACTCGCCGAAGCTCTCGTCACGGATCGCCTGATCGCCGGACTTCGGCATCCGGACCTGCGGCACCAGCACGAACACCACGACCGTCGACATGCTGGCTTTCAACCGGCCGGACTTCGTGAGCGATCCGCCCTTCACGCGGCGGCCGACGCGGCCGGTCCCGAATTGACGCGAACGCCATCGACCACCAGGAGCGACGGCCGGCCACGTCGGTAGACGAACCGCAGCGGCCTAAAGCGATGCGCGGGGAAGTTCGATGGTTTGATGCGCTTGCCGCCGAGGCCCCACTTGGCGCGGCGGGCGACGTCGTAGGGGGCGGTCAGCGCGATCGTGTTGCCGGGCTGGACGTCGTTTCGCAGGGGTTGGTCCTTTCGAGAGCTTGCAGCTGGTACGAATATTTCCTACTTTTGGACAGGAGGATCGGAAGATGACCGAGAAGATCAGCGTTTCCCTGACCGACGAGCACGCTCGGCTCCTGCAGGACGCCGTGAAGAGCGGCGATTACGCCTCCACCAGCGAGGTGGTCCGGGAAGCGCTCCGGGAGTGGAAAACCCGTCGGTTGCTGGGCCAGATGTGGGACGAGGGCATCGCCAGCGGCCCCGACGAGCCCGATACGACCATGGACGACATCAAGGTCGAGGCCCGCCGCCGCAAGGCCCTTGCCTGATCCCTGATGGCGCGGGTCTTCTTCACCCGACAGGCCCGCGAAGACCTGATCGAGATCTGGCTGCACATCGCCGAGGACGACCCGCAGGCCGCCGACCGGGTCCTCGACCGGCTGGACGCGACCGGCCACCTGGCCGAACACCCGGAGATGGGCGCGGCCCGCGACGACATCCGGCCGGACCTGCGCTATC
>CAZDBC010000156.1:0-4524 GCA_964503295.1 uncultured Kiloniellaceae bacterium
CGGGCTTGTCGAAGTTGATCGAGTTGACCTTCAGCAGCGCGAAGTAGCGCTCCCCGTCCTTGGGCGAGCGGATCTGGCCCTCGACCGTGTCGCCAGTGCGCAGCGCGAAGCGACGCACCTGGCTCGGGCTGACGTAGATGTCGTCCGGGCCGGGCAGGTAGTTGGATTCGGGCGACCGCAGGAAGCCGAAGCCGTCCTGCAGGATTTCCAGAACGCCGGAGCCGTAGATCGGCTGGTCGTTTTCCGCGAGCTGCTTCAGGATCGCGAACATCATGTCCTGCTTGCGCAGGGAACTGGCGTTTTCGATCGAGAGCTCTTCGGCGAAGGCCAGCAGGTCCGCCGGCGTCTTGGCTTTCAGTTCTTCAAGGTTCATAGATGTCGGTCGGTCTCGGACTGGGAGGGATGTCTCGGGTCATCAAACGTCAGCACGGAGGGGAAGGATGTCTGGTTTGTGCTGACGGGCAACGGAAGCGTGATCGCCCCCGACTTCTGGTCAAACTGCACGTCCGGAGGCTCGATACCTTGCCGCGGATCAACCTAGGAGAGGTTGGTTACCGCTTGATTAAGCAACGGCCGGAACGGGCGCGCCCACTCGACTTTTCAATGATCTTTTTCTTGGAAACGCAGCACCCAGAAGCGGCGCTCGCTCAAGAAATAGGGCAGCGGTGCAGTCAAGTCAAGGTAACAGCGGACAAAATTCGCGTCTGTCGCGACCGTCTCAGAAAGGTCTGACGACGGCCAGCAGAACAATGGCGATCATCAGCACGGTCGGCACCTCGTTCCAGATTCGGTAGAAGCGGTCGGGGCGCCGGTTGCGGTCGGCCGCGAAGTCCTTGCGCCAGCGCGCCAGCAAGTGATGCACCGCGAGCATACCGACGAGCAGGGCAAGCTTCGCGTGCAGCCAGCCCTGGGCCAGGACGCCGGGCACCAGCAGCATCGCACCCCCGAACACGAAGGTCGCCACCATCGCCGGATTGACGATGGCGCGCAGCAGACGCCGCTCCATCACCTTCAGCATCTCGGAGCGCTGCGAGCCGGCCGGCACCTGGGCATGATAGACGTAAAGGCGCGGCAGATAGAGCATACCGGCCATCCAGGCGATCACGCTGATAAGGTGCAACGCCTTGAACCAAAGGTAGTTTTCGCCGATCCAGTCGATCACCGACCCTGCCTCTCGGAGCCCTGCCGGCGCACCAGCTCGACCAGTTCGGCGACGTGGTCAGGGGGCGTTTCCGGCACCACGCCGTGGCCGAGATTGAAGACGAAGGGACCGCCGGCCAACGCGGCCAGAATCTCGTCCACCCCTTCGGCCATCGCCGGTCCGCCGGCGACCAGCAGCAGCGGGTCGAGATTGCCCTGCACGGCGAGCCGGCTCTGCAGCTCGTTGCGGGCCCAGTCCAGCGGCACCGTGGTGTCGAGCCCGACCGCCGCGGCTCCGCTGGTCTCAACGACCGCGCTGTAGAGGATCCCCGCGCCGCGCGGGAAGACGACGACAGGGATCTCCGGGTGGCTTTGCCTCAGCGCGGCGACGATGCGCGACAGCGGCTCCAGGCACCAGCGCCGAAACCCCTTCTCCGGCCAGACGCCGGCCCAGGACTCGAAGACCTGAAGCACTTCCGCGCCGGCGTCGGCTTGCGCGCGCAAGTGCGCAACCGTGGCCTCCGTCAAGAGATCGATCAGTCGGGCAAAGCCGGTGGAATCGCCGTAGGCCCACGCCTTGGCACGCGCGAAATCGCGGCTGCTTCCGCCCTCTATCATGTAGCTCGCGACCGTCCAGGGCCCGCCGGCAAAGCCGATCAGCGCGGTCTCCGCCGGCAGTTCGCGGCGCAAACGGCGCACCGTCTCGTAGACCGGTGCCAGGCGCTCCACCATCTCTCCCGGCACCAGGCGGGTCAGCTCCGCCGCCGAGGAGAGCGACTCGAGCCGCGGCCCGACCCCGCCCTCGAACCAGACCTTCTGACCGAGGCCGAAAGGCACCACGAGAATGTCGGAAAAGAGGATCGCCGCGTCGAAGCCGTAGCGGCGGATCGGCTGCAGGGTGACCTCGACCGCGAAATCCGGCGTGAAGCACAGGTCGAGAAACTCGCCGGCCTCGGCCCGGGTCGCCCGGTACTCCGGGAGATAACGTCCCGCCTGACGCATCAGCCAGATCGGCGGGACGTCCTGGGTTTCGCCGCGCAGGCTGCGCAAGAGGCGTTTCTCGGGCGTTTGCAAGGTCTTCGATTCCGCGTCTTCTTCTCGTCCGCTGGCCGGGCAGGCCGGGCACCGTCGGGCGCCGCCCGCGCGGACCTCTACCACGGAATCAATCTTAAGTAAGACTCTTTAGAGGTTGAGGTTGTTGATCCCTGTGAGTCCCGGGCATTGCCTGTTCGTGCGCCGTTTAATCCCCGACGCGGCGATAGCGGCACAGCACCGGCAAGAGCTGTGGACAGAGCTGTAGAGACCCGCGCCGCGGCCGCACGGAGGCTCGACGCCGGTTAGCGGGAAGATCGGGGACGGACGGCAGTTCGAATCCGTCTGTTCAGATGATTCCCAGGCGCCGCCGAAACCGGCACAAAGCCGGGCACCGCGACACGGGACTCGGGGACTGTTTTCCGCCCGAACCGCTGAAGTCGGCAGTTGCCACGGCATTTCCAAGCTCTTCGTCGACTGATACACAGTCGTTCTGGGGATAAACCGAGCAGGCGACGCGCTGGCATGACGGCCTACCACCTCCATCTGGTATCCGATTCGACCGGCGAGACCATCAACTCCGTGGCCCGTGCCTGTCTGGTGCAGTTCCGGGGTGTCGAACCGATCGAGCACGTCTGGAGCCTGGTGCGCACACCGGGCCAGATGGCGAAGGTGTTGCGCGGGGTGCGCAGCTTTCCCGGACCGGTTCTCTTCACGGTGGTCAACGACGCCTTGCGCCAGCAACTGCTCGAGGGATGCCGGCAGTTGCAGGTGCCCTGCATCGCCGTGCTCGATCCCGTCATCCATACCCTGGCCAATCACTTCGACCTTGAGATCAGCGGCCAGCCCGGGCTTCAGCATGCCCTTGACGCCGAGTACTTCGACCGCATCGAGGCCATGAGCTTCACCATCGCCCACGACGACGGACAGTCGCCGGAAACCATCGACGCCGCCGACGTGGTGCTGGTCGGGGTCTCGCGCACCTCCAAGACGCCGACCTCGATCTACCTGGCCAACCGCGGCGTCAAGACGGCCAACATTCCGATCGTCCCACACTTGCCGTTGCCGGCGGAACTGTTCGCGACGCGCCGGCCGCTGATCGTCGCCCTGACCGAGGATCCCGAACGCCTGGTCCAGGTACGGCGCAACCGCTTGCGCATGTTCGGGGACCAGGATCGCGACGGCGACTACGTCGATCCCGAGCGGGTGCGCGAGGAAATCGCGATCGCGCGCAAGCTGTGCCGTCGTCACGGTTGGCCGATCATCGATGTGACGCGGCGCTCGATCGAGGAAACCGCGGCGACCGTGCTCAACTACCTTGCCCGTCACAGGGAAAAGGCGGAGCAGGCCTCTTGAACGAGAGCGGTCCGGAGGCCGGTCGGGACGGCGCACCGCGTGCCGGCACGCCGCGGCTGGTGCTGGCCTCGGCCAGCGCCGCGCGCCAGGCGCTCTTACGCCACGCCGGCGTGGACTTTACCAGCCGGCCGGCACAGATCGACGAAGACGAGGTCAAGCGGGCTCTGCGTGCCGAAGGGGCCGACGCACCCGCGGCGGCGGAAACTCTTGCCGAACTGAAGGCACAGCGGGTCTCTCGACTGGAGCCGGGCGCTCTGGTCGTCGGCGCCGATCAGATGCTGGTCTGCGGCGACGTCTGGTTCGACAAACCGCCCGATCTGGAGCAGGCGGCGGCGCAGCTCCGCGCCCTTGCCGGCAAGCAGCACCGCCTGTGCTCGGCGGTCTGCGTGGTGCGCGACGGCACGCGCCTGTGGCACCTGCGCGACGAGGCGCGCATGACCATGCGGCCTTTCGGCGAGGCCTTCGTGCGGGACTATCTGGCGGCAGTCGGGACACAGGCCCTGGCATCGGTCGGCTGCTATCAGCTCGAAGGACGCGGCGTGCAGCTCTTCAGCCGGGTCGAGGGCGACTTCTTCACCGTTCTGGGACTTCCACTTCTCCCCCTGCTCGCCTTCCTGCGCGAGCACGGGATTGTTCCGCGTTAGGTTGGGGGCGCGGCATCCGATGCTGGTGCTCGGCCTGACCGGTTCGATCGGCATGGGCAAGTCGACGGCCGCCGCCATGCTGCGCCGTCTTGGCCTGCCGGTTCACGATGCCGACCGCGAGGTGCACCGGCTGCTCGCCGGCGAGGGCCGGACCGGCCGCTCTGTGGTGGCGGCCGTCGAGGGTCTTTTTCCGGGCACCGCCTGCAACGGCGCCATCGACCGGCGCCGCCTCGGCGATCGGGTGTTCGACGATCCGGCCGCCCTGGCCCGGCTGGAGGCGGTGCTGCATCCGGCCGTGCGCCGCGCGAGCAACCGTTTTCTCGCGCTTGCCGCGCGACACCGCCGCGATCTC
>CAZDBC010000156.1:4534-5072 GCA_964503295.1 uncultured Kiloniellaceae bacterium
GATCTCGTCGTGCTCGATATCCCGCTCCTGTTCGAGGCGGGACGGGCGCGCGATTGCGATGCCGTGGTGGTGGTCAGCGCGCCGGCCTTCCTCCAGCGTCAGCGGGTTCTGCGCCGCCCCGGCATGACCTGCGCGCGCATGGCGGCCGTTCTGGCACAGCAAATGCCCGACCGCGAAAAGCGCCGGCGGGCCGACTTCGTGGTTCAGACCGGTCTGGGCAAGGGCGAGACCTTGCGCCGACTCCGGTGCATCGTCAGACTGTTGCGCTGCGGTTACCGCCCGCCCGGCTGGCGCCGCCCGGCCTGGCCGCCGCGGCGGCCCCCGCGCCTCTGATCGGCCATCGAAGAAGACACCCGAAACGATCGCTCATGCGCGAGATCGAGTCGCCGGCGGGTTCGCTGCGCAACGTAGGCGAACTCGTTTCGCAGGATCTGGGCATGAGCGCGAAGGTCATGCAGCTCGTCAACTCGGCCTTCTTCGGGCTCCGCACCAAGGCGACGAATCCTTCGCAGGCGGTCGTCGCGCTGGGTATGGAGAC